>DATJTM010000426.1:0-6577 GCA_035503395.1 Luteitalea sp. | reverse complement strand
CAGGACCCGAACATCATCCTCGTCGGCGAAATCCGCGACTTCGAGACCGCCGAAATCGCCGTCAAGGCGGCGCTGACCGGCCACCTCGTGCTCTCGACGCTGCACACCAACGACGCGCCGAGCACGGTGAGCCGTCTGATGAACATGGGCATCGAGCCGTTCCTGGTCGCGAGTTCGGTGAATCTGATCTGCGCCCAGCGTCTCGTGCGTCGCGTGTGCAGCAAGTGCAAGGTGCCGCATCCGCTGCCGCCGCAGGCGTTGATCGACATCGGCTACACCCCCGAAGACGCCGCGACGGTCGTTCCGATGCGTGGCGCCGGGTGCGACGGGTGCAACAACACCGGCTACAAGGGCCGCGTCGGTCTCTACGAAGTCCTCGAGATCACCGACGACCTGCGTGAACTGATCCTCACAGGCGCCTCCGCGCTCGATCTCCGCCGGAAGGGGATCGAGGAAGGCATGATCACGCTCCGCCAGAGTGGACTGCTGAAGGTCAAGGAAGGCGTCACCACCACCGAGGAAGTCACGCGGGAGACGGTGAAGTAGGGCACAGCACGGAAGCGGGAACCGAGCACCGGGACACGGGAACCGGGTTACGACCACACACGACGAACGACGAACGACGAACGAACGGATCAGTCTAGTGACCGTACGCCTCTCTGAGGCGCCCTCCGTGCTTGCGCCCGCTGCACGCACGACCGCCCGGAGCGGAGACCTGACTACGCTGGCGTGTTGCTTTGCTGGTTCCCGGTTCCCGGTTCCCGGTTCCCGGTTCCCGTACCCCGTACCCCGTACCCGTCCTGCCGACGTCGATCTCAGAAATGTCGCTGCGCCGTCAGGCCTGGCACGCAAATCCCGCACTTCCGACACCGGCCATGGTCGGTGCGCCGGTCGCCATGTGGAAGGCAACTCCTTCCGTCACATCGGGTTGCCGTGAAATCTCGGGCTGGGACCCGAGCTGACGAAAATCGGCAGTCGGGTTGCACTAGCGAACACCAGGCGCTCACGCACGCGAGTCGCCGGCCGATTAGGCGGCCGACGCTCACGGGCATGGGAACGGTCCGCGGCCGGATGTGCCGCCTCCACCGTTCCTGCGCCTTGCCGGCGTGCGAACCCGATCATGGCCACACTGCCCGAACTGCTGAAGACCACGGTGGAGCTCGATGGCTCCGACCTGCACCTGACGACCGCCGCACCGCCGACCGTGCGCGTGCACGGCAAGATGGTGCCGCTGAAGCTGGGCCCGCTCACCGCGCCCGAAACCAAGCAGCTCGCGTACAGCGTCTGCACGGACGCCCAGAAGAAGCGCTTCGAAGAGACGCAGGAACTCGACTTCTCGTTCGGCATCCGCGGCGTCGGTCGCTTCCGTTGCAACATCTTCAACCAGCGCGGCGCGGTCGCCTCGGTGTACCGCCTGATTCCTGAGAAAGTCCGCGGGTTTCAGGAACTGAACCTGCCGCCGATCCTCGCCAAGCTGGCGGAACGGCCGCGCGGCCTCGTCCTGGTGACCGGCCCGACCGGCAGCGGCAAGTCGACGACGCTGGCGGCGATGATCGACAAGATCAACACCGAGCGGAACGAGCACATCCTCACGATCGAAGACCCGATCGAGTACATCCACCAGCACAAGGGGTGCCTGGTCAACCAGCGCGAAGTGCACAGCGACACGCAGGGCTTCGGCCTTGCCCTTCGCGCAGCCCTGCGTGAAGACCCCGACGTCGTGCTGATCGGCGAAATGCGCGACCTCGAAACCATCGAGTCGGCGCTGCGCATCGCCGAGACCGGTCACCTCACGTTCGCGACGCTGCACACCAACAGCGCCGCGCAGACCATCAACCGCATCATCGATGTCTTCCCGGCCCACCAGCAGTCGCAGATTCGCACGCAGCTGAGCCTGGTGCTCGAAGGCATCGTCTGTCAGTCGCTGCTGCGGCGGTCGAACGGCCAGGGCCGCATCGTGTCGCTCGAGGTGCTGGTACCGACCCCAGCCATCCGCAACCTGATTCGCGACGACAAGGTCCACCAGATCTACTCGATGATGCAGGCCGGTCAGGAAAAGCTCGGCATGCAGACGGCAAACCAGTCGCTCGCCTCGCTCTACCTGTCGCGGCAGATCACGCTGGAGACGGCCATTGCCGCCTCGTCGATGAAGGAAGAACTGCAGGAAATGATTCAGCGCGGCACGGGCGTCGTGCCAGGCGCCGGTCTCAATCGTCCGGTCGGGCCGGGCATGCCGGTGCGCCGGTAGAACAGCCTGCGGCCCGCATGCTGCAGGCGACGTGATTCCGAGGGCCGACTTCTCCGCCGTAGCCCGGAGGGCGAAGGCTGAAGGCCGATGTTGACGAAGGTCGGGGGCCCAAGGCCCAGGGCCGACTGTGAAGGGTGCACTGATGCAGGCGTTTGCGTTTTCCGGACGGAACCGTGGCGGTGAAGCCATCAACGGCGAGCGGCAGGCCGAGTCCCTCGAAGCGGCCGTCGCGGCGCTGCGCCGCGAGCAGATCCTCATCACACGGATCGACCCGGTCAAGGTCAAGGCCGTGCGCGTCCCCAAGGCCGGAGGCAAGGTTCCGGCCAAGAGCCTCGCGATCTTCACGCGTCAGTTCAGCGTGATGATCGACGCCGGCCTGCCACTGGTCCAGTGTCTAGACATCCTCGGACGCCAGGAGCCGCACAAGAAGTTCGCGGTCACCATCCTGAAGACCCGCGAGGACGTCGAGAGCGGCATGTCGCTGGCCGACGCGATGCGCAAGCATCCGAAGACCTTCGACGCGCTCTTCACCAACATGATCCAGGCGGGTGAGGCGGGCGGCATCCTCGACACCATCCTCAAGCGGCTCGCGACCTACATCGAGAAGAACGTCAAGCTGATCTCGCAGGTCAAGTCCGCGATGATCTATCCGGTGGCGGTCATCATCATCGCCGCTGTGGTCGTCGCCGTCATCTTGTGGAAGGTCATCCCGACCTTCGCCAAGATGTTCGAGGGGCTCGGTGCGCAGCTGCCACTGCCGACCCGCATCGTCATCGCGATGAGCAACGGCCTGGTGTCCTACGGCGTGTTCCTGCTGATGGGCCTGGCGGCGCTCGTCTTCGTCATCCGCAGCTACTACGCCACCAACAATGGCCGCCACACGATCGACGCCCTGCTGCTCAAGGCGCCGATTCTGGGCCTCATCCTCCGCAAGGTCGCGGTCGCGCGCTTCTGCCGCACGCTCTCGACGCTGATCAGCTCCGGTGTGCCGCTGCTCGACGGCCTGGAGATCACGGCCAAGACGGCCGGCAATGCCATCATCGAAGACGCCATCATGGAGACGCGCGCGAGCATCGAGCGCGGTGAAACCGTCAGCAAGCCATTGCAGGACACCAAGGTGTTCCCGCCGATGGTCACGCAGATGATCGGCGTCGGTGAGGCGACCGGCGCGCTCGACATGATGCTGGCCAAGATCGCCGACTTCTACGAGGACGAAGTCGACACCGCCGTCGCCGGCCTCCTGACGCTCCTCGAACCGGTGATGATCTCGTTCCTCGGTGTGATCGTCGGCGGCATCGTCATCTCGATGTACCTGCCGATCTTCGACCTGATCTCGAAGCTCACCTAGCCATGGCCGATTCGACGGCAGTCGACCCAGTCGGAGGGCGGGGCGCCAGGCGCGGCCCCCTGGTCGCTCGTCCGCGCCGCGCCACCCTGCAGTGGCTGGCGGGACTGCGGGCGCTGGTCGCCGTGGCCCTGTTTGCGCCGCTGGCGGCCTTCGCGGCGGGGCAGGGCGACTTGTCGCGCGCCGCCTGGTTCGCGATGCTGCCGGTGCTGCCGCTGCTGACGAGCGCGGTCGCGCTCTGGCGCCTCGATCGTGAGACGCCGGCCGGTCTCTTCGCGCAGATCGCGACCGATGCGCTCGTCGTGCTGGCCGTGGTGTGGAGCACCGGCGGGCTGATCAGCGCGTACACGCCACTGATGCTGCTGCCCGTGCTGACGGCCAGCGTGACCGGCGGCCGCCACGACGGCCTCCGCGCTGCCGCCGTCATCGGCATCGGCTTCGTGCTGATGGCCACCATGCAGTACGGTTGGCTGCCGTCGCCGTCGATCTTGCAGTCGCGGGCCGGGCGCAGTCTGTTGCCGGGCGGCGCCCTCGCTGGCTACACCGTCGCGGCCAATCTCGGCGGATCGGTCGCCATCGCCTTACTGATTGGCCACCTCTCCGAAACGCTCACGCGCACCGGCGCCGACCTCGCCCGCGCGACGTCCAGCCTGGCCGACCTGACCACACTGAGCCAGCGCGTGATCGATTCGATGGCCGGTGGCCTGATCGTGACCGACGCACAGGGGCACGTGGTGCTCTTCAACCGCACGGCCGAGAACATCACCGGCCGGCGTGCCGACGATGTGCTGGGGTATCCGATGTCGCGGGTGCTGGTCCTGCCGGTCGCGGTGGACAGCGGGTCGTTCGCGCCCGTCCGCCTGGAATGCACGTTCACCCGGGTCGATGGCACCGTCATCGAACTCGGCGCGACCACCGCCCCCTTGCTGGCCGAAGGTGGGCAGCGCGCCGGCGAACTCGTGACCTTCCAGGACCTCACGCTGATCAACCAGCGCGACGCCGAGAAGCAGCGTCAGGAACGGCTCGCGGCGGTCGGCGAGATGGCGGCCGGCATTGCGCACGAGATCCGCAATCCGCTTGCGTCGATGAGTGGATCCATCCAGTTGCTCCAGCGCGAACTGTCGCTGCGCGACGACCATGCCACGCTGCTCGACATCGTCATGCGCGAGTCGCAGCGGCTGAACGACATCATCCGCAACTTCCTCGCCTACGCCGGTCCCCAGCGGGTGACGCGCACGCGCGTCGACGTGGCGAGGCTGGTGCGCGAGGTGGCGGCGCTGCTGCGACAGCAGACGGACGGACCGGCCGTGGACGTGCGTCTCGACGTGCCCGAGCGCGCCGATCACGACCTCGACCAGGCGCAGATGCGCCAGGTGCTCTGGAACCTGACGAGCAATGCGCGCAAGGCGATGCCCGACGGTGGCGTCCTCCACCTGTCGGTGGCACAGGCCGTCGGCACGACCGGCACGCCCACGCTGCGCATCTCGGTGCGCGACGAAGGCGTCGGCATGGCGGCAGCCGACGTCGAGCGGATGTTCCAGCCATTCCAGAGCGGCTTCCGGCAGGGCAGCGGCCTCGGCCTCGCCATCGTTCGCCGTATCGTCACCGACCATGGGGGCCGCGTCATGGTGTCGTCGACGCCTGGCGTCGGTACCGACGTCGTCGTCTCGTTGCCGTCGCCGGTTGCACGTCCGACGGCTGTACCCGAACGCCTGTCCGCCTGACACCCGGGGTTTCCAGATCGTGCCCGTCATGTCTCCGCCCGCCTCCCGCATCCTGGTTGTCGACGATGAACGGTCGATGCGTGAGTTCCTGGGCATCATGCTCGTTCGCGACGGCTACGACGTCGTCGTCGCCGAAAACGGCGCGCAGGCGATGGCCGCGCTCCGCCAGCGTCCATTCGACCTGCTGATCTCCGACATCCGGATGCCCGACTGCAGCGGCATCGACGTCCTGCGCGACGCCAAGGGCGTCCAGGCCGATCTGCCGGGCATCCTGATGACCGCCTTCTCGTCGACGCAGACGGCGATCGAGGCGCTGCGTACCGGTGCGCTGGACTACATCAGCAAGCCGTTCGACATCGACGAGATGAAGCGCGTGATCGCGCAGGCGCTCGAACGCACGCAACTGCGCGACGTGGTGGCCGACGCGGCGGTGCCTGACCAGGAAGGGCGTCCGCGGGCCGGTGACACCATGCTCGGCCAGGGGCCGGCGATGCAGCGGGTGTTCGGCCTGATCGAGGCGATTGCCGGCACCTCGAGCACCGTGCTGATCACGGGGGAATCGGGCACCGGCAAGGAGATGGCCGCGCGCGCCATTCATCGGCTGTCGCCGCGGGCCGAGCGACCGTTCGTGGCGCTGAATTGCGGCGCGCTCACCGAGACGCTGCTCGAGTCCGAGCTGTTCGGCCACGAGAAGGGCGCCTTCACCGGCGCCATGGCGACCAAGCGCGGCCTCATCGAACAGGCCGACAAGGGCACGATCTTCCTCGACGAACTCGGCGAGATGAGCCCGCTCATGCAGGTGAAGCTGCTGCGCGTGCTGCAGGAGCGCCGCTTCCGCCGTGTCGGCGGATCGGAGGAACTGGCCGCCGACATCCGGATCATCGCGGCCACCAACCGCGATCTCGCCAAGATGGTCAGCGACGGCACGTTCCGCGAAGACCTTTATTACCGCGTCAACGTGATTCCGGTGGCGCTGCCGCCGTTGCGCGCGCGCCTGGACGACCTCGCCATGCTGGCGCGACACTTCGCGGCGCGATTCGCGCGCGAGATGCGCCGGCCGGCTGCCGACGTCGGGGCCGATGCGCTCGAATTCCTGCGACGCCATCCCTGGCCCGGCAACATCCGCGAGCTCGAGAACGTGATCGAGCGCGCCGTGGCGCTGGAACCATCGTCGGCAATCACGCCGGCGAGCCTGCCCGATCACTTCCTGCTGGCCGCCACCGCACCCGCCGCGGCCGACGCGCCGTCGTCGGGCGGCAT
>DATJTM010000425.1:0-2704 GCA_035503395.1 Luteitalea sp. | reverse complement strand
CGGCGAAGACGTGACCTGGACACTCGACACCGGTCCTGCGCCGCTGCATGCGTCGATCGACGCCGCCGAGTTCGAGCAGTGCCTGACCGCGCTCGTGACCCAGGCGCGCGAGTCGCTGCCACTGGGCGGACAAATCTTGATGCGCCTGTCGTCGGAGATGCACGCGTCGGCCGAAGACACGACGCGCGGCGCCCGTCCGGAAGTCGTGATGACGATGGAGTTGCGGGGGTACGGGCTGCAGCCGCTGACGATTGCGCCGGCGGTGCAGACGCAGGCGATGCGGCTCGGCGGCGAGCTGACGACGACCGTGCGCGACCACGTCACGACGCGGATCGTCTTGCGGATGCCGCGCGTCTTCGTGACGGCGTAGCCCGCCCGCCGTAGCCGTCATGGGACCGTCCGACAAGTCGGACGGCTACGAAATCAGCATCGAAGGCCGACGGCCGAATGACGAAGGCCGTCCTGTCGTCGTTCGTCGTTCGTCGTTTATCCGACGTACTGGACGTCGCGCTCGCCGGCGACGATCTCGCCGATGACGCGGCCTTCGGATTCGCCGGCTTCGGCCAGTCGCTCCAGCACCTGGTTCACGGTGTTGGCCGCCACCACGATCACCAGGCCGATGCCCATGTTGAACGTGCGCCAGGCGTCCGCCTCGGGCACGTCGCCCTTGCGCACCAGCCATCGGAACAGCGCCGGCACGTCCCACGACGCGCGATCGAGGCGCGCCGACGTGCCCTGCGGCAGCACGCGTGGGACGTTGTCGGTGAGGCCACCACCGGTGATGTGCGCCATGCCGTGTACGAGGCCGTCCTGGACGAGGGGCAGCACCGGTCCGAGGTAGGAGCGGTGCGGGCGCAGCAGCGCCTCGCCGATGCCGCCACCCAACTCGGGGATGTGGTCGTGGATGCCGAGCATCAGCGTATCGAACGCGATGCGGCGGGCCAGCGAGTAGCCGTTGGTGTGCAGGCCGCTCGACGGCAGGCCGATCACCGCGTCGCCGACCTGAATCCGCTCACCCGTGAGCACCTGTCCGCGTTCGACCGTGCCGACGATGAAACCGGCCAGGTCGTATTCGCGCTCGGCGTAGAAGCCAGGCATCTCCGCGGTCTCGCCACCGAGCAGCGCGCAGTGGTTCGCCTTGCACGCCCGCGCCAGGCCATCGACGATGTCGACCGCCACGTCGGGCGACAACCGCCCGGTGGCGAGGTAGTCGAGAAAAAAGAGCGGCCGCGCGCCCTGCACGAGAATGTCGTTGACGCAGTGGTTGACGAGGTCCTCGCCGATCGTCGTGTGGCGGTTCATCATGAACGCCACTTTCAGCTTGGTGCCAACGCCATCGGCGCTCGCCACCAGCACCGGATCGGACCCGCCCGCGGCCTGCAGGTGGAAGAGGCCACCGAACGAGCCGATGTCCGACAACACGCCTGGCGTGAAGGTGCCCTGCGCCAGCCCGCGAATGCGGCGCACGACTTCGTGCCCCGCGTCGATGTCCACCCCGGACGACTTGTAATCCATGCGCATGTCCTCGCAGCCGCCGCCGCGCCATCCGGCGCGCAACGACGGGCGATCCTCTCGTCAGAACTCCAGTGCGGTAATCAGGACCTGCGCGGCGGCACGAGCCGGCGCGTCTGCGGCGGTGGCCCAGTACTGGCGCCGGATGGCGGCAAAGAAGCGCTCTTCCGCATAGTCCTCTTCGAGCATATCGAACGCGTCGCGCAAGAGCAGCGTCGCATCCTGGCGCGGCAGGCCGGGCACGATGGCCAATAGTTGCGCCGGCGTGCGGATGACGGCCTGGCCGACGGCCAGCGCGATCGGCGCGCGGACCGGATCATTGGCGGGCATGCCGACCTCGAACAGGAACGGCAGGGCGTCGGTGCGGCCGATGGCGGCCAGATCGGCCAGGGCCGTGGCCGATGATCGCGCCAGTTCCTGATACCCGAGATTGCGCGCGGCAAACACCAGTGATTCGCGCACGAAGCGCGTGTGGCCGTCGCAGTTGCTGCCCAGCCCGCAGATCGCCGCGGCGATCGTCGGCTGCAGTTCACGGCTCGCGTCGCGCTGGACGGCCGCCAGCGTCGCCAGCGCCTTCGGGTCGCCCAGTTGCCCGAGGGCCCGCACCGCATCGTCTTGCAGCGGGCCGTCCTGACGCGCGATTGCCGTGAGTTCGGCGAAGGCGTACGTCGCCTTGTGCACGCCGAGCGCCTCGATCACGGCGGCGCGGAAGAAGTCGACGCCGCGCATCACCTCGCGGCGCAGCACGGCCTGAATCTTCGGGTCCTTGCCGTGCGCCGCGAGGGCGCGGATCAGCGCCGGCCGGACGAACTCGGCCTGCTCGCGTTCCAGCGCCTGCAGCAGCCGTGGCGCCAGGGACGGATCAGGATGCTCTTCGACGTACGCATAGGCGACCTCACGCAGCCGATCGTTCTCGTCGCCGAGGGCCGTCAGGAAGACCGGCGTCGTCTTGGGATCGTTGAAGCCAGCGAGAAGGACGAGCGCACGGAAGCGGACGTAGCCGTCGGCGTGCGACTGCGCCGATTTCACGAGCAGCGGCACGACGACCGCGGCCGGCGCGCGACGGACCGCCGCCGAGGCATCGAGCCGGGTCTTGTAATCGAGCTTCCCGAGCTTGTCGATTGCGGCCTGCAGGACGGCCGGATCCGATGAGGCCGCTGCGTCGGCCGGACGGGCTGCCGCCGCCGGAGCC
>DATJTM010000424.1:0-3676 GCA_035503395.1 Luteitalea sp. | reverse complement strand
GCCAGCACGCCGAGCGCGAGGATCGTCAGCGAGATGACGACTCCCGGCGGAATGATCAGCCAGAAGTCGGTCGAGATGTTGTTCATCCCGTCCGCGACCATCCCGCCCCAGCTCGGCTGCGGGACGGGGTCGAGCACCCCAAGGAACGCAAGGCCGGTCTGCACCAGCAGCGCCAGCGAGCCGAGCAGCGCCGCCTGGACGATCACGACACCGACGATGCGCGGCAGGACGTGCCGGACGATGATGTACGGCTTGGAGAGCCCGGCCACCTTCGCCGCGTCGATGTACAGTTCCTCCCGAACCGCCAGCGTGGCCGACCGCACGACCCGCATCGGGCTTGGCGCCATCAGGACGCCGAGGGTGATCATCGCCGCCGTCACGTTCTGCGGGAACACCGCCAGCACGACGAGCAGGATGACCAGGCCTGGCATGGAGAATGCCAGGTCGGCGAGCCACCCCGTGGCCTCGTCGAGCCAGCCGCGCATGAAGCCGGTGGCGAGGCCGGCGGTGACGCCGATCACCAGCGCGACGATGACGGCCTCGGCGACCGCGACGAGCGTGGGCCGGGTGCCCACCAGCAGCCGTTCGAGCACGTCACGGCCGACGCTGTCGGTTCCCAGCAGGTGGTGCGCGCTGGGGCCCTCGAACTCCTCCGCGAGGTTGCCCGCGTCCTGCGTGGCGATGCCCGGCGCCGCGATCGGGGCGATGATCGCGATGCCGACGAGCAGGCCGAGGTAGCCCACGCAGACGCGGGCCGATGGCCGGCGCAGCAAGCGCTTCGCGAATCCGGGTGCGGCCTGCGGCTTGTCGGGGGTCTCGACGGCGGCGGCCGGTGCAACGGAGCTCATCGCAGCCCGACCTTCGGGTTCAGCCAGCGGTAGGCGATGTCCACCGCGAAGTTGATGATGACGATGAAGATCATGAAGCAGATGACGACGCCTTGCACGACCGGCAGGTCGTGCTCCTGGACGGCGGTGAACAGGAGCGAGCCGAGCCCTGGCAGGGAGAACACGGTCTCGACCAGAACCGTCCCGCCGAGCAGGGAGACGGCCAGCAGGCCGACCATCGTCGCCACCCGGCTGCCGGCGTTCTTCAGCGCGTGCCGCAGCACGATCGACCGCATGCCGATGCCGTTCGCCCGCGCCATGCGAATGTATTCGCTGCTGAGCGCGTCGAGCATGGCTTCCCTGGTCTGCTTGGCGATGCCGGCGATCCCGCCGATCGCAAGCGCGGCGACCGGCAGGACCAGGGACTGCGCCCAGGGCCCGGCCCCGTTCGCCAGCGACTCGTAGCCCGACACCGGAAACAGCCGGATGTTCACGGCGAAGATGACGATCAGGATGCCCGCGAGCCAGAAGGCCGGGACCGAGTAGCCCAGCCACGACAGGATGCCGACCGTGCGCCCCAGGACCGGCCCGGCAACGGCGCTGAGCACGCCGAGCCCGACGCCGACGATGGTGCTGACGATCAGCGCGCCGACCATCAGCGAGAGCGTCACCGGCAGGCGGCTGGCGACGAGGCTAGAGACGTTTCCCCCGATGAACAGCGACTGGCCAAGGTTGCCATGCACGGCCTTGTCCAGCCAGTGCCAGTACTGCGTCCACAGTGGCAGGTTCAGGCCCAGTTCCTGGCGCACGTGCGCCAGCGCGCTGGGCGTCGCGTTGCTGCCGAGCATCTCCTCGGCGGCGTTGCCCGGCGTCAGCGACGTCAGGACGAAGGTGAGCGCTGAGACAACGAGCAGCAGAACCGCCGACCGCAGCGCGCGCCGCACGATCGCCTGGAGGAACGGCTGCCGCAGCACCCTCGTGCCAGCGCCGGCGAGCCCGCGCCGCGACCGGGACGGGTGGGGTACGTCCCGGTCGCGGCCGTCGATCGCAGTCACGCCCCGCCGTCGCTGGCGCTACGACGACCAGGTCCAGTCGAGCGCATTCGGGTACTCCTTCACGTCGGTCGGGTCCACGCCCTGCAGGTGCTTGTTGACGTAATAGATCGCGTCCGTCGTGTACATGGGGGCCATGTACGCCTGCGCCACGACGCGGGACGTTATCTGCTGCCAGGCACTCGCGCTCGAACTGGTCGCGCCCTGCGCGGCCAGCCCCTGCATCACCGGGTCGCTCCAGCTCGTCGTGATGTCGTAGAACGACTGCGGTGCGAAATACGTGAAGTAGTTCTCGTACGCGTTCCTGCTGAAGTTCATGCCGGCGAGCGTGATGCCGTAGCTCTTGTTCGCCTCGATCTCGCTGTCCCACTGCGCCGAGGTGGTCGGGAACGACAGATTCAGCGTGACGTTGATGGCCTTGAGCTGCTGGGCGACCGCTTCCATCGTCGTCTGCGTCCCTTCCTCGCCGAGGGCCTGAACCGTGAAGCCCTTGGCGTAGCCGGCCGCGGCCATCAGCGCCTTCGCCTTCGCGACGTCGTACGGGTACGCGTGCTCGAGGCTGGTGACCAGCCCGTTCGAGCTCACGGGCTCAGACCACGGCCCGCCGTAGCCGAGCGTGAGCCCGGCCGCGAGGGTCTTGCGGTTAATGGCGTAGTTCAGGGCCTGGCGGACCTTGACGTTCGCGAGCGGGGAGCTGATCGTTCCCCCATTATCCAGGTTCAGCACGTATGCCTGCGTTGGCGCGGCCTCGACCGCGAACCCGCTGACCCCGGCCGCCGCCTTCGCCGTCGTCGCGTCGCCGTACGCGAACTGGACCTGGCCGGTCCGCACGGCGTCGAGCATCGTCGACGGCGTGGTGATCACCTTCGCGACGATCTTCTTGAAGCGGATCGCGGACTTGTCGTAGTAGTACTTGTTCGGAACGTAGGTGTAGACACTGCCGGCAGCGGACTCGGACGCATCGAGCACATACGGGCCAGCCCCGTCGGTCTCGGTGGACATCTGCGACGGGTGCGCGACGACTTGCGGCGACTCGATGGCGGCCGTGTTGTTGGCATCCGACAGCGCCCAGACGACACCCGGGTTGGGGAAGCTCATGTGGATGACGACCGTCCATTTCCCGCTCGTGGTGATCGAGGAGATCGGATGGGTGCCGAAGTTCACGAAGGTAAGGCCGCCATCGACCTTGTTGTAGTACGTCAGCCACGTCTTGTAGGCCTGCGCGGTGACGAGCGTTCCGTCCGAGAACCGGGCATTGTGACGGAGCGTGAACTGGAACGTCTTCTCGCCAGATCCGACGTAGCCCCAGGACGTGGCGAGCTCCGGGCTGAACGTCCCGTTCTGGTTCTCATGGATGAGCGCGGCATTCGTCAGTGGCCGCACCGTCATGTACGCCTCGGTGACGTCCAGCGCCGGGTTGAGGCTCACCGGCGCGTTGTTCAGCCCGATCGTCAGTGTGGTCGGCGTTGCCGCCGCGCCAGAACCGCCACTGGACCCGCCGCACGCCGCGGCCGCCGCGGCCAGCGGCAGGACGGCGAACGCCAGGAGCATGCCGGTGCGCAGCCTTGACCGTCTGAGGGCCGGCCACCGCGAGTTTCTTGCCATTGTCGTACCTCTTTGGATCCGCAGTTAGTTGTGTTCGAGATCAGCCTTCGGTTCCGTCAGCCGCTCGGCGATGCGCTCCCATGAACGGAGCCAGTTCCGCCGGGCGGCGCGGGATGCCGCTTCGCCATCCCGCTCCCGCAGTGCATCGATGATCGTTCGGTGTTCTTCGCACGCCTCGAGCCGCACGGCCTG
>DATJTM010000423.1:0-4694 GCA_035503395.1 Luteitalea sp. | reverse complement strand
TTGCTGCTCGTGGTCGAGGACGACGCCGCGTTCGCAGACATCCTCTGCGAGCTGGCCCACGAGCTCGAGTTCGACTGCGTCGTCGCCTCGACCACCGACGAAGGTTACCGACTCGCCACCGAGCTGCGGCCGACCGGTGTGCTGCTCGACGTGTCGCTGCCCGACGGCTCCGGTCTCGCGCTGCTCGATCGGCTCAAGCGGACGCCCGCCACGCGGCACGTGCCGGTGCACATGCTGTCGGTCGACGATCACTCGCAGACCGCGCTGGCGCTCGGCGCGGTCGGGTACGCGCTGAAGCCGGCCGATCGCGAGACGCTCGTCGAGAGTGTCCGTCGCATCGAACAGCAGACCCAGCGCACCATGCGTCGCCTGCTGATCGTCGAAGACGACGCGACACTGCGGTCGAGCATGGTCGAACTGCTGAAGCTCGACGAGGTCGAGCTCGAGGACGTCGGCACGGCCCGGGAAGCGCTGGAGCGCCTCGCGGCCTCGACGTACGACTGTGTCGTGCTCGACCTGAGCCTGCCCGACGCCAGCGGGTTCGATGTGCTGGATCGCATGAGCGAGAGCCAGCAGCACGCATTCCCGCCCGTGATCATCTACACGGGGCGCGCGCTGTCGGCCGATGAAGAGGAGCGGCTGCGCCGGTACTCGCGCTCGGTGATCGTCAAGGGCGCCCGTTCGCCGGAACGCCTGCTCGACGAGGTGACGCTGTTCCTCCACCGTGTCGAAGCGGCGCTGCCGACGGCATCGCAGCGCATGCTGAAGGCGGCCCGCGAGCGCGACGAGCTGTTCGAGGGCAAGCGCATCCTGCTGGCCGAGGACGACGTGCGCAACATCTTCGCGCTCTCGGCCGTGCTCGAGCCGCGCGGCGCGACGATGATCATCGCGCGCAATGGGCGCGAGGCGGTGGAACTGGCTCGCAAGGAGCCGCCCGATCTCGTGCTGATGGACATCATGATGCCGGAGATGGACGGCCTGTCGGCGATCCGCGCGCTGCGCGCCGATCCGGCGGCACGCGACCTGCCGATCATCGCTCTCACCGCGAAGGCCCGCCGTGACGATCGCGAGCAGTGTCTCGCCGCCGGTGCCAGCGACTACATGGCCAAGCCGATTGACGTCGACAAGCTGGTGTCGCTGTGTCGCGTCTGGATGGCACGATGACCGCGCCCGGTGTCGCCGACGACCACGTCGTCGACTTGGAGATCGAGCTGTTGCTCGAAGCGATCTGGCGACGCTACTCCTACGACTTCCGGCACTACGCGCGCGCGTCGATGCGCCGGCGCGTCCTCGGGGCCATGCGGCGGCTGCACCTGGCGCGGGTGTCCTTGCTGCAGGACGGCATCCTGCGCGACCCGGCCCTGTTCACGCAGCTGCTCACGCAGCTGTCCGTACCCGTCAGCGACTTCTTTCGCGACCCGCCGTACTTCCAGGCGCTGCGGCAGCAGGTGCTGCCGCTGCTGGCGACCTACCCGTCGCTCAAGGTGTGGGTGGCGGGCTGCAGCACCGGCGAGGAGGTCTACTCGCTGGCCATCCTGCTCGAAGAGCTCGGCCTGCTCGATCGGACGCTGATCTACGCCACCGACATCAATCCGGAGGCCTTGCGCACCGCGGAAGCCGCGGTCTATCCGCAGGCCCGCGTGCAGGGGTTCTCGCGCAACTACCAGGCGTCTGGCGGCAGCGCGTCGCTGGGCGACTACTATACGGCGGCGTACGATCGCGTCGTCTTCGACCGTCGGCTCCGGAACCGCGTGACGTTCTCGGACCATTCGCTGGCCACCGACGCCGTCTTCGCCGAAGTGCAGCTGGTGTCCTGCCGCAACGTCCTCATCTACTTCGACCGGCAGTTGCAGGAACGCGCCATCGAGTTGTTCCACGACTCGCTCGTGCCACGGGGGTTTCTCGGGATCGGGTCACGCGAGAGCCTGCACGGCTACAAGAGCGCCGGCGCGCTGGAGCTGGTGTCGCGTGAGTCGCGGATCTACCGGAGGCTGACGTGATCCACGAGTTGGCGCGTGCACTCCGTGAGCGGCCGCCGACACTGATCGTGGTCGGCGCGTCGGCCGGTGCGGTCGAAGCGCTCGGGCAGTTGTTGCCCGCGTTGCCGGCCGGCCTGGGCGTGCCGATGCTCATCGTCGTGCACGTGCCGCCCGACCGTCGCAGCGCCCTCCCCGAGCTCTTCGCGCCGTCGTGCGCCGTGAGCACCCTCGAAGCTGAAGACAAGACCATGCCCGACGCACGCGTGTATTTCGCGCCGCCCGACTACCATTTGCTGGTGGAACGCGACGGCTCCCTGGCGCTCTCGGTGGACGAGCCCGTGCACCATTCACGCCCGTCGATCGACGTGTTGTTCGAGTCGGCCGCGGAGGCCGTCGGATCGGGCACACTCGGCATCCTGCTCTCGGGCGCGAGTCACGACGGCGCGGAAGGCCTGCGCCGGATTCACGTCGCCGGCGGCCATACCTGGGTGCAGTCGCCGGAGACCGCGCAGGTCGGCGTGATGCCGCGTGCGGCCCTGGCGCTCGTCGATCACGTCACGCTCGACCCGCGCAGCATGGGCCATGCGCTCGCCGCCTGGAGGCAACTCCATGCCTGACCCCGCTTCCGTACCGGGCGCCTTCGGCCCGGCTGCCCGCCCTCCGTCCACCGTGTCGGTGCTGGCCGTCGACGACGTGCCGGACAACCTCGATGTGCTCGACGCATTGCTCGGCGAGCCGGGGATCCATGTGCTGCGCGCCGCCAGTGGCAAGGAGGCGCTCGAGTTGCTGCTGCGACACGAGGACATCGCGGTCGCCCTGCTGGACGTCCAGATGCCGGAGATGGACGGCTTCGAGCTTGCGGAATTGATGCGCGGTGCCGAGCGTACGCGCCACGTGCCAATCATCTTCCTGACGGCGGGCGCGCCGGAGGCCTCGCGCCTGTTCCGCGGGTACGAAGCGGGCGCCGTCGACTTCCTGTTCAAGCCGCTCGACATTCCGCTGCTCCGGAGCAAGGTGCAGGTGTTCATCGAACTGTTCCGGCATCGCCAGGCACTGGCAGCGCAGCTCGAGGAGCATCGGCAGCTGGTGAAGATGTCCGAACTGCTGTTCGGGGTGCTCGGCCACGATCTGCGCACCCCGCTCAGCGCGATCGTCACGTCGGCCGAGGTGTTGCGTCTGCGCAATCGCGAGGACGAGACCACGCAGCGTGTGGTAACGACGATCCAGTCGGCTTCGTCACGCATGACGCGCCTGATCTCGCAGTTGCTGGACTTCGGGGCCGCCCGCCTCGGCAACCTGCCGATCAATCCTCGCCCGGCCGAACTCTCGGATCTGTGCACGACGGCGATCGGCGAGCTGCAGGATCGCCACACGTTCGAGATGCACGAGACCGGCGACACCGTCGGCCTGTGGGATCCCGACCGGATGTTGCAGGTGCTGTCGAACCTGCTGGGGAACGCCGTGCAGCACGGCTCCGACGAGCCGGTGCGCGTCCGCGTGTGCGGCACCGACGAGGCGCACGTGATCGTCGAGATCAGCAATGTCGGCACGATTCCGGAGGAGACGGCGGCGACGCTCTTCACGCCATTCGTGACCTCGCAGGCCAGTACGCGAGGCACCGGACTCGGGCTGTACATCGTCGATCAGATCGTGCGCGCACACGGGGGCGTGGTGCATGGACGCAGCGACGACGGCTGGACCACCTTCACCGTGCGGGTGCCGCGCTTCGTGACTCGGGCGTCAGCGACGACGGGGTCGCTCGCTGGCAGCATCGGGTAAGCACCGCCTCCCGTGTGTACGGCGCGCGTCCTACCGGCGCGCTTCGCGCACCAGGTGCCCGAGCTCGGGTAACACGAGTTTCTCCATCGCCAGCCGCACGGCCCCCTGCGACCCGGGCAGCGCAATCACCACACGGCATTGCGACACGCCGGCGCAGGCGCGACTCAGCATCGAGGCGGCGCCAATCTCCTGGTAACTGAGCATCCGGAAGAGTTCGCCGAAGCCGGGAATCGGCGTGTCGAGCAGTTGCACGATCGCGTCGTGCGCCTGATCGCGGCGGGCGATGCCGGTGCCGCCCGTGGTCAGGATGGCGTCGACATCGTCCCGCGACCTCTGCGCCTGCACCCACTGCTGCACGGCCGAGGCATCGTCACGCACCACGCCGTGGGTGACGACGGCGTGGCCGGCGTCGGTGAGCATGGCGACGATCGTGGCGCCACCGGTGTCGGTGGCGTGCGTGCGGGTGTCGCTGATCGTGAGGACGGCGCAGCGGACCTGCGCGGGCGCAGCCGCGCGATGTTCGTGGACGGACACCCCCGCATTATCGACTGCCGTGACGGGGGGGGGCGAAGCGGACCGTTCACACGCAGAGCGCGGAACGTTGTCCAGCGTCGCTACCAGATTGGTCGCGCGACCTCGGAGTACGAGCCGCGCGCGCGTGGCGTCGCGCCGATACCGCTCGAGGCGTCGGTCCGAGCACGATTCGACCGCGGTCGTCAGGTGAGTGAACGTCGGGCGGCGAGGCGGTATTCGTGCAGGGCGGCCCAGACGACCGTGGTGAGGACGATGCGCCAGGCCGACGATTCGACCGCGGTCCGACCGGGCGCGTCAGCGACGGGCGGCGAGGCTGTATTCGTGCAGGGAGGACCAGACGATCGTCGTGAGGACGATACGCGCCGGGCCGACGATTCGACCTCGGTCCGGCCGACGCGCCAG
>DATJTM010000422.1:0-5738 GCA_035503395.1 Luteitalea sp. | reverse complement strand
CTGCTCGACGTGCTGAGCGGCCAACACGCGCCGACCGGCAAGCTGCCGTTCGAGTTGCCGTCGTCGATGGAGGCGGTGCGTGCACAGAAGGAAGATCTCCCGCACGATTCCGCCGCGCCTCTGTATCGCTTCGGACACGGCATCGCTTTCTCCCAGCAAAGTCAAAAGTCGAAAGTCTCGAGTTCGAAGTAGCGGCCTACAGCTTCTGACTTTTGACCTTTGACTCTTGACTTGAGCCACGCGTGAATCGGTTGGCGCTGATCCTGACGGAATTCCCGCCTGGTGTCGGCGGAATGCAGACGCATGCCGAGTTCCTCGCGCAGGCACTGCAGGCGGCGGGCCATGCGGTCACCGTGTACACCTATCGCTGCGACGACGCGGCGCTGACGGCCGCGGCCGACGAGTTCGATCGCCGGGCGCCGTACCCGGTGCATCGCATCCTGAGCCGGGTCGGCTTCTGGGCCAATCATCTCGCGCTGTGCCGCGCGCTGCGCGCGTCTCGGGTCTCGCTGATCTACGCGTCGAACGTCTACTACGGCCTGATCGGCGACGAGCTCGGCGTACCCGTCATCTGCCGCTCGGTCGGCAACGACGTCCAGCGTCCGTGGGTCGCCTACCCGTACCGGTTCGGCTGCCGTCTCGTCAGCCATCCGTCGCTCGAGCAGCGACTGCATCGATGGTATCGGCGCTGGAACGCGCCGGAATGGCTGGAGTCGGCGTTCAGGGAACGGCGGCACGCCCTCGTGCGTCGCAGCGCCCGCGCCAACCGCGTGATCCTTGCCAACAGCAGTTACACGCGACAGCTGCTGGCCCAGGCCGGCGTCGAGGCGCCGCGCATCGCCGTCCTGCCCGGTGGCGTCGATACCACTCGCTTCACGCCCTGCCACGAGACGCGCGACGTCGTGCGGCGCGAATGGGGCGTGCCGACGGATGCGCCGGTGCTGCTCACGGTGTGCCGATTCGTCGCCAAGAAAGGGCTCGACTTCCTGATTGCGCAGGCACATGCCTTGCGCCGCATCGCGCCGCAGCTGCAGGTGCTGGTCGTGGGCGACGGCAAGGAACGGCGCCGGTGCGAGGCCCTGGTGTCCGCAGCGGGAGTCGGCGATACAGTGCGGCTCATCGGCCGGGTGCCCCAACAGGACGTGCAGCGCTACTTCGCGGCGGCCGACTACTTCGTGCTGGCGAGCCGGGTCACGACGCACCCGGTGAGCGGGCTGCAGGATGCCGAGACGATGGGCCGCGTGCTCTGCGAAGCGAACGCGGCTGGCCTTCCGGTGCTGGCGAGCCGCTCCGGCGGCATCCCCAGCGTGATCACGCACGACGACAACGGCCTGCTCTTCGAGAGCGACGATGCCGACGACTTCCTCGTGCAGTTCCGTCGACTGCACGAGGATCCCTCCCTGCGGCAACGGCTCATCCGGCGCGGGCGCGAACGCGCCGAGCAGGAATTCGCCTGGCCGCTGCTGATGGCCGCACATCAGCGCTGCTTCGACGACGTACTCACGGGACAGCGACACGGTGCGGAGCAGACGGTCGAAGCCTGAACAGGCGACGGCTACGGGCTACGGAACCGTCCGACGACTTGTCCGCCGTAGCCTTGGCGAAGGTGGAAGTCGGGCGGCTACGAAACGGAAAGGCGTTTACGAAGGCCCACGGCCCGAGGCCGAAGGCCCAAAGCCGGCTGGCGCGTTCGACATTCCGCATAGCGCATTCCGCATTTCGCGAAAAGGTAGGCCCGTTGTCCCAACGCGGCCCATCGCTATCGGGCTAGACCCACCTTCGCCCTCGGGCCCGGTGCGCCAAGCCGCGGGCCCTACCTGCTGCGCAGGCGTACCGTCAGCACCGGATCCACTTCCTCGAATCGTGTGCTCTCGTCGGGGCCGACGACCTTGGTGGCGACGAGCCGATGCGGGCGCGTCGACATGTCGTGAAGCTTGACGACCACGCTGCCACCCGTCGTTCGCTCGGGCACGAATCCGAAGGCCTGGCCCGATGGCAACTGGACCGCCGCGACGGCTCCCGGCGCGCTCTTCAGCGACATCGCGGCTGGAATGCCCTCGATCCGCAACTCCATCGTCACCGCGTCCGAGATGACCGTGTTCAGGGCAGCAGGGGACGCGTCAGCGGCGGCGCCCACCTCCACCCATCGTCCTTCGATGGTGCAGCGCGCCTGGCGGCCGGGCTCATCGCGGATCGGAATCTGCGCGCCTGGCGAATACTCTGCCGCCGCGTCGTCGAGGCACAACGTCTGCAGCGACGCAGCCATGGCCAACGTCGGGCCAACGAGATGCCGAGGCAACGCCGGCTGGCGCAGCCCGAACGTGTCACGTTCGCTGGTCGCGAGTGGATTCAGCGTCGCCTGCCAGCTGGCCTGATTCGCGTACACGACCTCCCGCAACGCGCAGTGTGCCTGCACGTGGCTCCCTGCCGCTTCACGCAGCGTTGCCGCGACGTCGACCAGCGAGGCCTCGACACGCCCCGAAGCTCCCGGCGCAAGCCCCAGCGGAATCCAGTCGGACTCGACGAATTGCACCGGCCGGTTCGAGCCCGGCGCAAATGAGAGGACCGCGACGACGCGCACGCGATCGACGGCGACGTCGGCGACGTTCTGGACGTCAAACGTGCCGCAGGCGTGAGTCGGCGTCGAGTCGACGCGTCTGATCCGTAAGGCTGAACCTTCCTGTTTCTGCGGGAAGCCGATCGGGACCCGCAGTGACTCCTGGCCCTGGCCGGCAGCGAGCAGGCGCGTCGCGAACTGGGCCGACGCGAGGTTGAACGGGACGGGCAGCACCGCAGCGAGACCGAGGCCGCAGATGCCGGTGGCGAGCGCGCGCAGGACGGGAGCATGCATCGTGGGTTCTCCTTCGAGCAGACGACGAACTCGGGTGATGAGGCGAGGCCCGGCCATGCCGACGACGGGCTGTGGAGCAGCGGCCGCGCCGAGTCCGGCCAGCAGCGTGAGGGCTTCGACGTAGCGGGTGCGATCACCGGCGGCGGCTACGGCGCGGTCGTCGCACGCGAACTCGCGAGCGTCGCGGATGCGATGGCCGATCCACCAGGTGGCGGGGCTGTGGAAGAGGACGGCCTCGCCGAGTGACTGCGTGAGGTTGGCGCGATAGTCATGGCGGGCGACGTGCGCCAGTTCGTGGGAGAGAATCGGGCCGAGACTGTCGACGGGCAGCCGATCGAGGAAGTGCGCAGGCAGCAGGATGGTCGGAACGCGAATGCCGACAGCCGCCGGTGCGTCGATCGCGCTCGAGACCGCGAGGCGCGTGCCGGTCACACCGGCGGCGGCCTGCAGGTCGTCGAACGCGTCGCGTAGCACGCCCTCCTCGACGTCGACCGCGTCACGACTGAGGCGAGTGGCCGCGACCCAGCCGACCGCGAGCCGCCCCAGGCAGAACGCGGCGCCAAGCATCCAGCCCACGCCAAGCACGCCGAGCACGCGCGTCGGCACGTCGACCGTGAACGCGCCAGTGCGCGTAGTCTGGAGCAACGGGCTCGACGTGGGCGTCGCCGATGCTGGGAAGGCCGCGTGCGAGGCGCCCGTGCCGTCCGTCTGCACCGCTCGAATCGGCGCCTGCTGCGGCAGCGACGCGCGGCTCGACGTGGCCAGCAGCAGCACCGGCAGCGCCAGCGATCCCAGCAGCGCAGAGACGAGCGCGAACGAGGCCGCCGAATACTGCGACCGCGGCTCGCGGCCCGCCCTGGCGACGCGCCACAGCATCAATCCCACTGCCGCCATCGTCGTGGCCCACAGCGAGAGCACGACGAACCAGCCGACGACCAGGAACACCGGCGCGTCGACGAGCGTACGCAGGCCGTTCACGACCGGCCTCGCTTCTCCACCTGGTCGAGCAGCGTACGGATCTCGGCCAGTTCCTGCGCGTCGACGCGGCGTCCGGCCAGCGCGCTCTGCAGCAGCCCATGCGCCGATCCGTCGAACGCCTGTCGCAGCAGCAGACCGGCCAGCAGTCGCTGCGTCGCGCTGCGCGGCTGCGCGGGCGCGTACACGTGCGACTTGTATCGTTCCTCGCGCGTCACCAGGCCCTTCTGGTGCATCACCTGCATCTGCTTCAGCACCGTGGTGTAGCCGATGTCGCGGCGGCCGGCGATCACCTCGTGCACCTCGCGCACGGTGCTGTCGCCGCGATCCCACAGCACGCGAAGCACGTCGAGCTCGGCATCGGTGGGCGCCGGCAACGGACTGTCTGGCTTCTTGACCATGCCTGTCTCCTGTATCGGAGACGATACTACGATGATCGTCGTACGTCAACGATGATCGTCGTTGGCAGAGCAACAGACGGGCTGACGGGCTACGGCCTGCAAGCTACCCGTGACCGCCGCGGGAACGGTCCGACAACTTGGACGGCTACGAAACGGAAAGGCGTTTACGAAGACCCACGGCCCGAGGCCGAAGGCTCAAAGCCGGCTGGCGCGTTCGACATGCCCGCATTCCCGCATTGCGAGAGGACAGGTAGGGCCCGTTGTCTCAACGCGGCCGCGCGGAGTCGTTCGATGCAGACGGAACCGCCCGACAAAGTCGGGCGGCTACGAGCTGACAGGGGTTGGCGAAGGCCGAACGACGAAGGCCGCCCTAGTACGGATCCACTTCGACGCCGTTGTTCCAGGCCTTGTACATCTCGTCGGCCGTCGGCACCTTCGCCGGTCGCACGAGGCGGAAGCCGAGCCACTCGGCGTCGGTCATGTACCAGATGCTGGTCGGCAGCTGCGGGTCGCGCTCTTTCCACACGACGTCGGACTTCACGCGCGACGTGCAGGTGAGCTTCGTGGCCGGATCGTTCCATGATCCGCCGCGCACCGACATCGGGTACGACGCGGTGATCGGCACCCGCGGGTTGGTGGCCGCGGCGGCCGTGTACGGCGCGTACTGATCCGCCGTCCACTCCATCACGTTGCCCAGCATGTCGTGCAGGCCCCACGCGTTCGGCTTCTTCGTCCCGAGCTTGTGGTAGGTGCCGTCGGTGAACGCCTGGGTCGGCGAGTTCTTGACGTACCAGGCGACTTCCTCGAGCTGCGCTTCAGGTAACGAGGCGGGGCCGCCGGCGCGGCACGCGTACTCCCACTCGGCCTCGGTCGGCAGGCGGTAGAACTCACCGGTGCGCGCGCTCAGCCACTGCGCGAACTTGTTGGCGGCGTGCTGGGTCATGCTGATCGCCGGGAAACCGCCGTTGCCGCGCCCGAACGACATCTCGAGGTGCGGCGCCGTTGGCCGGCTCAACGCGTCGACGAGCGCATCGGGGCTCGTCTTCTCGTTGGCCTGGTCGGCGAACATGAACATCAGGTACGCGTCCCAGTTGACCTCGGTGGTCATCATCCAGAACGCGTCGAGCGTGACCTTGTGCTGCGGCCGCTCGTCGGCCGCGCCACTGCCCTCCGGTGACCCCATGTCGAAGGTCCCGGCCGGAATCGGCGCCATGCCGAAGGTGGCCGTGGTGTTCGGGATGGTGACCGTGTAGGCCTTGGCGTCAGCAGCTACTGCCTTCTGCTTGGCGAGGATCCGCGTCCGGAGTTCCTCGACGGCCTTCATCTGGGCGGGATCGACGGCGGGCGCCGCGACCGCGGCTTGTCCGTCTGGCGACCCTGCCGACACGGTGTCCGTGCCGGTCAGGGGAGCGGCCGCCGCCCCCGCCACGAGAGCGAGGGCGACGCATGCCGCGAGTCGTGCGTGCATCGTCAGGACACCTTGGTGCGCCCGGGGATGGGCAGGCCCGGCG
>DATJTM010000421.1:0-16473 GCA_035503395.1 Luteitalea sp. | reverse complement strand
GCCGGTCGTGGGGCGTGATGATTCGCGATCTCGTGCGAGCGGATGGCGCCCTGACCGCCCCGGGAGATTGCCGCCGCCCACGTGCGGCTGATCCATCGCCACATCGCGTGGCTGACCGCGCTCCGCTATCAGCTCCGACAGCCGCGCGGGTGGGAGACGATGTCGAGCGGGGCCAATGCCGAATATCGCGCGCGCTTCTTCACCGTCGACGAGCAGACCAGTGAGCTTGCGCCGGCACTCGCGCCGCTGCTGTCGGCGACGGAGCACGCGCGAGTCCTCGCGACCAGCAATCGCGCGGCGCACCTGTTGGCGATGCAGGGCGAGGACCTCAGCGCGCTGCGTGGGCAGGGCGCGATCGAAGCCAACGGGCACGTCGCCCTGGAGCAGTTGCTGGCGGCCCTGATGACCAGTCAGGGTGCGTGCGAGCGGATCAAGAACTTCCCGTATCCACGGCAGTTCTCGACCATCAGCCTGTTCTTCGTCCGCATGTTCGCATACGCGCTGCCGTTCGGGTTGCTGGGCGAGTTCGCGCGCCTTGGCCCGAACGCGGTCTGGCTGACGATTCCGTTCAGCGTGCTGGTGGGGTGGGTGTTCAGCGTGTTGGAGGCCGTGGGTCAGGCGTCGGAGAACCCGTTCGAGGGCAACGCCAACGACGTGCCGATCACCGCGCTGAGCCGCACGATCGAGATCGATCTGCGCGAGATGCTCGGTGAGCGCGACATCCCGAGGCCGCTTGCACCCATCAACAACATCCTGATGTAGCAGCGGCGTCGGCTCGCGGTGAGCGGACGCCGCTCCACGCTGGGCAAGCGCGTGGCCTCCTGCCGAACGTAGCCGTCCGACGTGTCGGACGGGGGCGTCAGCCTCCGGCGAGCGCCTGGCGACAGTAGTCGAGGCTCTTCTTGATCTCGGCGACCCGCGTCGATCCCTCGGGCACCTTGTATTCGAACTCGACGACGGGCACGATGCGCCACTTGTTGTCGCGAATCGCCTGCAGCACTTCGCGGATCGGCGTGTTGCCCTGCCCGAACGGCTGATTCTGGCCGCCGTTGGTGCCGAACTGACGGTCCTTCACATGGATGTGCGGGATGCGGTCGGCGTGCTTCGCGATGAACGGCAGCGGCGACTCGTTGTGCGTCGCCGTCCAGTGTCCGATGTCGATGTTGGCACCGTTGTACTTCGCCTCGGCGAAGATCTCCTCGTACATCGCCGCGGTGCCCTGCGCGTGATGGTGGTACGCCATGAAGACCTTGTGCTTGTCGGCGAAGGCGCCGATGCGCTTCGTGTCGGGTCGGGCCGGCGGGAGTTCGGCGGAGATCGCCCGCGCTCCCAGATCGCGAGCCATCTGGAAGAAGTAATCGAGTTCCTCCGGCGACACGATGTACACGTCGTCCACCTTCAGCACGTCGATCGAGACGCCGGCCTTCGAGTACATCTGCCGGAGTTCCTTCAGCTTGCCGGTCGGCGCCGAGCGGCGCCACGTCTTCGTCGTCTCGGCCCGCACCCTGGCCGCCTCGATTTGCTCGGGCGTCTGCTGGCGGCCGGACCCGCGGCCACCCTGCGCCATCTGCTGCGGCGTTGGCACGAACTGCGGGGAGCTGCGAGCCGCTTCCGCCTTCTTCGCGGCCTCGGCGGCGGCCAGCACGTCGGGCGAGCCCAGGAAGTGTTCGACGGGCTGCACGCGAAGTTCGACCGATCCGACGCCGACGTCGACCAACCGCGCCAGCAAATCCTCGGCGGACACGTTGTTACCGATGCCGAGGCTGTACGGCACGTTCAGCCCCATGGTGACGCCACCGGGCCTGGGTGCCGTGGCTTGCCCGGCCGCCGCCAGCCCCGTTCCGCGCCAGAGTGCGCTCAGGGCCGGTGCGCCGGCCAACGTCAGTCGTGTGAAATCGCGCCTGGTCAAGGACATGGTGCTGTGCTCCCGAACGCCGCCGCAACGCGAGGGAGACGCGCGGCCGCGACGATGTGTTCGCCGATTGAATGAATCCGCAGTGGGGCCGATGATAGCGCCGGTCGCCGGCTCCTGCAGCACCGACTCCGCCGGGATTCTGCCAGCCCTTCGGTGGACGTGCTAAACATGAGGGGCCGGACAGAGACAGCCGCAGAGGGTGCGAGTGCCAGACGGAAGTGCCGACAATGCCCGTGGGCGAGCCGACCTGACGCGCCTGCTGGAACGATGGTCCGACGGCGATGGCAGGGCGCTGGAGGCGCTGGTCGACGGCGTCTATCCGGAGCTGCACGCCATCGCCGCCGGGATCATGCGCCGCGAGCGCAAGGGGACGCTGCACGCCACAGCGCTGGTCCACGACCTGTTCCTGCAGTTGCTGAAGAAGCCGGCGACGGGCCGCTTCGACAACCGGCGGGCGTTCTTCGGGTTCGCGGCCGGCGTGATGCGGCACATCCTCATCGATCACGCGCGCGCCCGCCGGTCGCAGAAGCGCGGCGCCGGGGCCGAACGGATCACGCTCAACGACAACATCCCGTTCGTCGACGCCGACAGCGTCGAACTGCTCGACCTGGCTGCCGCCATCGACGAGCTGAAGCAGATGGATCCGCGGAAGGCGGAACTCGTCGAGCTGTGTGCGTTTCTCGGGTGCACGCAGGGCGAGGCGGCCGATGTGCTCGGCGTGTCGGTGCGCACCGCCAAGCGTGACTTCCGCGTCGCGCGCGCCTGGCTCGCGACTCGACTCCGAAGACCGGACGCGGCAGACGAATCGTCAGCCTGACTCCACCGACCCTTCCGCGCAGTACGTCGAGGTCGTATTCCCGCCCCATGGAATCAGAGCGCTGGCATCGCATCGAGGTGATCTTCAACCAGGCCATCGTCGAACCGCGTGGTCCCGACCGCGACGCGCTGGTCCGGTCGCTCTGTGCCGCCGACGTGGCGCTGGCCGAGGCGGTCTTCGCGCTCCTCCGCGAGGACGACCTGCTCGCGGCCGACGAGGATCCGCTCGATGCTCGGCTCGGGATGCGGCTGGGGCCGTACCAGATCGACGACCGGATCGGCCGCGGTGGCATGGCCACCGTGTATCGCGCCCGCCGTGTCGACGAGCAGTTCCTGCAGCAGGTGGCCATCAAGGTGATGGACCTTCGCCTGTCGGACCCGGCCCTCGTCGCGCTGTTCCGGAACGAGCGCCAGATCCTGGCGATGCTCGAACACCCGGGACTGACCCGTCTCCTCGACGGTGGCGTGACACCGCTCGGCGAGCCGTACCTGGTGATGGAACTGGTCGACGGCCTGCCCATCGACCAGTACTGCGACTACAGAGGTCTGGACGTGCACGCACGTCTGCGGCTCTTCGCGCAGGTCTGCGATGGCGTCTCGTTCGCCCATCGCAATCTCGTGCTGCATCGCGATCTGAAGCCGTCCAACATCCTCGTGTCGACGGACGGCCGCGTGAAGATCGTCGATTTCGGGACGGCGAAACTGCTGGAGCCCGGCCTTCAGGCCACGACCTCCGGCGCTCCGCTCACGCCGGCCTATGCGAGCCCCGAGCAACTGACTGGCCGCCCTGTCGGCACGGCCAGCGACCAATACAGCCTGGGACTGGTGTTGTTCGAGTTGCTCAGCGGCGCGTCGGCCTTCGGCGAACGCCAGTCGTTCGTCGGCGCGGTCGAGCGGGCGGTGTCCGGGGCGTCGGCGTCACCACTGTCGACTGGCGTCACCGATGCCGCGGCAGCCGCCCGGAAGACCACGGCCGCGGCACTGACACGCGTGCTCGCCGGCGACCTGGCCACGATCGTCGGCAGGTCGTTGGCCAATGAACCGGATCAGCGGTACGCGAGCGTGCAGCATCTGGCCGACGACCTGCAGCGATGGACCTCCGGCCAAGCCGTGCTTGCGAGGCCCTCGAGCCTCGCGTATCGCACCCGGAAGTTCGTCGCCCGTCATCGCCTCGAGGTTGCCGCGGTGGTCGTGGCGCTCGTGGCGCTCGTCGGCGGCCTGCTGGCCGCCGTCATCCAGGCGAGACGGGCCGAGGCGGAAGCCGACCGCGCCACGGCGGTGACACGCTTTCTCACCACGATGCTCGGGTCGGCCGATCCGAATGCGCGTGGTCGCGACGTCACGGTGCGCGACGTCGTCACGAAGGCGACGGCCGATGCGGCGGCGCTCGACGCCACACCGCAACTCGCCGCCGCGGTCCGCGGGGTGATCGGTCAGACCCTGGTGGGGCTCGGCGACTTCGACGAAGCCGCGAAGCAGTACGCCGTCGCACTGGCGGCGGAGCGTCGCATCGCTCCGCGCGGCAGCGCCGAGGCGCTGCGACTCCTGACGATGGCCAGCTTCGCGCATGAGAACGCGGGCCGGGTGGAGGACGCCTCACGGCTCATGGACGAAGCGGCGAGCGAGATGGCGCGACTGCGCGACGTGGACGATGCGGTTCGCGCCGGTTATCTCGATCAACGCGGCCGCGTGCGCGCCGCGAAGGGAGACTTCGCCGCGGCACGCGCGGCGTTCGTCGAGGCGAGGACGTTCGTCCTCGGCACCGGGCTCGGGCCGGACGCGCGCGCCAATGCGGCTGGCAACCTGGCCTTTGCGCTCGCCAATCTCGGGGAGTTTCGCGAAGCCAGGCCAATCTACGAGGAAGCGATCGCCGAGACGCGCAAGGCCTCGGGCCGGGACTCCAACGCGGTCGGCGACATCCTGTCGCCCTACGCAACGGTGCTGTGGTACCTCGACGAGCGCGAGCGGGCGCTGGGCGTCTATGAGGAGTCGATGCGGATTCGGCGCCGCACACTCGGCCCGGAGCATCCGAATTATGCGATGACCGTCCTCAACTATGCGGACTCGCTGGTGACGATGGGACAGTACGACCGCGCGGTTCCGCTGTTGCGCGAGATCCTGGCACTCAGAGGCAAGACGCTTCCTGATACTCACGCTGCGGTGGCCGCCAGTCTGCTGCTGATGGGACGGGCGCTGGGTCCGATGGGTCGACTCGACGAGGCCGAACGAGTGATCCGCGAAGGACTGGAAGTCAGGCGCAGGACGTTGCCGGCAGGTGATTGGAAGAATGCGTCGGGCCGCAGCATCCTCGGTGCCCATCTCGCGCTGGCGAAGCGCTACGCCGAAGCGGAGCCGATGCTGCTCGACGCCGAACGCGATCTCGTGGCAGCTCTGGGAGACGAGTCGGCCATTGTCGCCGACGCCCGGCGACGCATCGTCGTGCTCTACACCTCGATGGGACGGCCGGCCGACGCGGTCCGGTGGCAAGGACGGCTTCCCGCCGCCCAGGCACGCTGACGCTGGTGGAGTCCAGGAACATGCGCATATAGTGCGCATCGGTGTCCTCCCCAACATACGTGCGGTATCGCGTCGTGGCCCTGGCCACGTGCCTGGCGGTGATCACGCATCTCGACCGGGCGTGCATCGCCACACTGGCGCCGGGCATGATGCGCGACCTCGGACTCACGACCGTGCAGATGGGGTACGTCTTCACGGCCTTCCAGCTGGCATACGCGCTGTTCGAGATTCCCACCGCGCGATGGGCCGACCGCAAGGGCACCCGCCTGGTGCTGGCGCGCATCGTCGTCTGGTGGTCGTGCCTGACCGCGGCGACGGGCGCCGCCACGAGTTATCTCAGTCTCCTGGTGATCCGGTTCCTCTTCGGCGTCGGCGAGGCCGGTGCGTGGGGCTGCGTGGCGCGGACGTTCTCGCGCTGGATTCCACGACGGGAGCGAGGCACCGTCCAGGGCATCTTCTTCGCGGGCGCGCACCTGGTCGGCGGCCTGACGCCGGCGCTGGTGCTGTGGATGCTGCAGTACCTGTCGTGGCGACAGATCTTCGTCTGCTTCGGCGCTCTGGGCTTCGTGTGGGCTGCAGTGTGGCTCGCCTGGTTCAAGGACGACCCCGCGGCGCATCCCAGTGTGAACGCCGCCGAACTCGAGACGATCTTGGCCGACAGGACGCCGGAGGCCGACCATCCGGCCGGTCTCGGCTACTGGCGCAAGCTCTTGACGAGCCGCAACATGATGGCGCTCTGCCTCATGTACGTCCCGAACTGCATGATTTTCTATTTCTGCATCACGTGGCTGCCGACGTATCTGCGCGAGCGCCACGGATTCGAGGCGGCGAGCCTCGGCTTGTTCGCGGGCCTGCCGCTGATCGTCAGCATGCCGGGCGATCTGCTCGGCGGTTTCGTGACCGATCGGCTGGCGTCGCGCTACGGCATGCGCGTCGGGCGCTGTGGCCTCGGTGCGGTGGCGTACGTCATCGCCGGTGTCGCGTTGCTCGCGGCCGCCCGTTCGACGTCGCCCGTCGCGGCGGCGGTCCTGATTGCCGTGGCGACGGGCCTGACGATGTTCACGCTCGGTGCGGCGTGGGCGACCGTCATCGAGGTCGGACGCAATCAGGTGGGCGTCGTCGGTGCGACGATGAACTCGCTCGGCAATCTCGCGGCGATGCTGAATCCCTTGATCGTGGCGTATTCGGTGCAGTGGTTCGGCAGCTGGAACGTGCCGCTGTACCTGATGGGCGTGCTGTTCCTGGTGGGCGCGGTGTGCTGGCTGCTCGTCGATCCCGAGCGGCCAGTGTTCGAGGACAGTGCAGTACAGCCGTCGCTCGCGCAGTAGATAGGCAGCGCGTCGACGGCCCTTCGCCGCAGGAGGTAGGCGTCGAGCGTCAGCTCGATATTGGTCGTGTGCTTACGTATTCCGCACGGGGTAGCGCAGGTGGGTGACGCCGGCACCGGCCGTCACCGCTGGATTGCCCAGCATCTCGGGCGTGGCGTCGAGGCCGTCGAACAAACGCACACCGGAGCCGAGCAGGAGTGCGGCGATGTCGATGTGCAGTTCATCGAGCAGGTCCGCATTCAGCAGTTGCCTGATCGTGTCGGCGCCGTGCACGCCGACGGACTTGCCGCCGGCAGCCTGCTTCGCGCGCGTGACTGCCGCCTCGAGACCATCGGTCACGAAGTGCACCGTCGAGTCCGGTCGCGGCCAGCCGTCCGGCACCGTGTGGGTCAGCACGAAGGCCGGTCCCCACGCGTGCTTGCCGCCCCAGCCCTCGGCCTTCTCGAAGGTCCGTCGGCCCGTGAGCACGGCGCCGAGTCCCGCCGTGCGCTCACGGATGTATTGCGCGCTGGCCGCCGAGACGCGGAAGGTCATCGAGTCCGCTCCGCCGGTCTCGATCTCCTCGTTCCCGGAGTTGAAGTACCAGTCGAAGACTTCGTTCACGCCGTCGTGGGGATCAGCGACGAACCCATCGAGCGACATCGACATGATGGCGACGAGCTTTGACATTGTGAAGCGCTCAGCCGGAACTCCCCTTCGCCTCTGCAACGGGGCCGGCTGTCCTTCCGAACTCCAGCGTACCCCGCTCGACGTGGACGAGTCGTGGACAAGGCGCTCGTCTGAGTCAGTTGACCTCTGTCAGGCTGACCGTACCTTTGGAACACTCTTGATACGCTGCGCACGTGTCTCCGACCACGGTGCAGATTCTCGGCGAGAAAGCGCTCGACCAGGAGTGCGGCCAGAGCTGCGTGGACTGGGCTGTGGGGTTGCTCGAGACGGGAAGTGATAGCGATGCCCTCGCAGTGCTGGCAGGCATGACGCCACCTTTCAACCACTTCGAAGTGGCGGGCAGACGCGATCGAGCACTTGCTGAACTCGGCATCGCCGACGTGTCAAAGAATCAGGCAGTGCGCGAATGGGCCGGCGAACATCTTCGGCGCGCGTGGAACGAGCCGGCGTACTGCAGGAGTGCCCTCTCGTTCGTGAGCGACCTCTGCATCAGGAACGACTACCAGCAAGACCTGTTCGACTTCTACTTGCTCGACTGCGCCTGGGACGATCTCGACGAGGTGGGCGTGGCGTATCACTGGCTCGAAGCTACGCGCGATTCGATCGCCGCAGTGGTGCGCGCTAGAATCGAGAGCTTCTTGTCTGATCGCGTGTTCTGAATCATCGCTTCGATCCGTACAGCAGGCTGCAGGACCTCAAGGCAGTTCACGGGCGACGGTGATCATCTCGGGAAAGTGGTAGATTCGCGACTCCGACGGCGGAGCGATCGACGTCGCCACCATCGCTCGTGCGATCTGTTGCACCGTGATCGACCTGAATCGTCCAGGCGTTGCGAACGAGAACAGCGGCAGCACCTTCTCGAGCACCCACGGCGTGTGCTGCGAGCCGATGATCATCGCCGGCCGGAACAGGCTCACGACCGTCGGGCCCGCGGCCTTCACGGCCTCCTCCGATTCGCCCTTCACGCGTAGGTAGCGCGAGCTACCCGCGGCGCCGGATCCTCCGGTGGACGCGTTCGGATCTGCGCCCACAGACGACATGAATGCGAGGTGGCTCACCCGCCCAGACGCCTTCAGCCCACGGGCAAATGCCGCATTCAGGCGGACGTCGACGGCGCGATGCTGGTCGATGGTGAGCTTCGCCGTGTTGGCTCCGACGCCAAGCACGCTGCAGCCGACGATGACCTCGTCCTCGAGCGCGCGACACGTCGACTCGGTTGCGGCCGCCACGGAATCAGGAGCCATGTCCGGCAGGACCGTCTCGCGCAACGCGACGCCCGACTCGCCGGCCGCTCGAACGGACTCCGGCTGCGGTCGACGGACGATCGTCGCGATCATGCGGAAGGCACCGCTGCGGATCAGCTCTTCGACCAGCGCATGGCCCACCGATCCCGAGGCGCCGAGCACCACAGCGGCTCGCGACGGAGTCATCGGCGCGCCGCGCCCTCGACCGCGTCCTCGGCCTGCAGCTCCTTGTTGATCGCGACGGCCGCCTTCGCGCCTTCCGCCGCCGCGACGACCACGAACTGCACGTCGCCGTTGGCGTCGCCGGCCACGAACAGGTTGGCCACGCCGGTCCGGCCCTTGCGATCGCACCGGACGTGGCCCTTGGTCGTGAACGTGCACCCGAGGTGCTCGGCCAGCGGCGACCGCTGCACCTGCCCCGTGTTGAAGAACAGCGCGTGACGTTCGAGGACCGGACCCTTGGCGAAGACGACTCGCTCGAGCCGTCCGTCGGTGCCTTCGAGTGCGGTGAGCCGCTCGGTGCGCACCGCAATGCCCGTCCCTTCGAGACGCGCGCGGGCCGCCGCAGAGACGCGACGTCCATCCGTGCAGATCACGAGATCGCGGCTCCAGGTGAGGAGCGACAGCGCGAGACCGATCGCCTGGTCGGGCGGGCCGTACACCGCGAGCGGTCGATCGCGGTTCTCCCAGCCGTCACAGTAGGGACAGTGGTGAATGCTGACGCCGTACAGCGCGTCGCACCCTGTCACGTCCGGACGGACGTCCGAGACGCCGGTCGCGATCAACAACTTCCGCCCCCGCAGTGTGGTGCCATCCGCAAGGACCGCTTCTGCTCCGGATGGCGTGCACGTGACGCGTGTGACCTCGATGTCGCGCACGCGGACGTCGTACGCGCGCAGTTCCTCACGTGCCATCGCCAGCAGGTCGAGCGGCGGGACGCCGTCGCGAGTCAGGTAGCCATGCGAATGTGGCGCGCAGGCATTCCGCGGCCGTCCCGCGTCGCACACCACGACACGTCGACGGCATCGCCCCAGCAATAGGGCGGCACTCAGTCCGGCCGGTCCACCGCCGACGATGACGACGTCCACCGATTCGGTCATCGATCTCCCGGGGCTCGCCTATGACGGCGTGTTCTCCACCCGACCCTTGCCATCCGCCCCCACGTACGGCTTCGCCTCGCGCGCGTCCTCGACCATCTCCTTCGCGTTCTCCACATCGTCGCTCGTCGGCGTCGGCTTCGGCACTTCCGCCTTCCGCTCGGGCGCGTAGGCGAGGTCGGCCACGATGGGGAAGTGATCGGATCCCGTATACGGCAGCACGCGCAGTTGCTTCAGCGCGAAGTGGCGCGTGTGGAAGACGTGGTCCAGCGGATAGCGGGCGATCCAGTGCTCGGAATGGAACGTGCTGAACAAGCCGCGGCCGACGCGCGGGTCCACCATGTGACTCAAGCGCTGGAACAGGCGCGCGGTGTACGACCACGCCACGTCGTTGAGGTCGCCGACCACGATCGCGGCGCGGTTCTCCTTCGCGATCTCGATGCCGGTGAGCACCAGTTCCGCGTCACGACCGTAGCTGGGGCTCTCGGGCAGCGGCGGGGGCGGATGCACGGCGTAGATGACGATCTCGTCGCCCGAGTGCAATGTCACGACCGTGCGAATCGACGGGACGTCCTCGCTGACCACGAAGCGGACGTCGCACGACGTCACCGGCAGCCGTGAGCAGAGGAACATCCCGTAGTCGTTCGACAGCGGGTGCTTCATCGTCCATGGGTAGTCCTGCTCGAGTGGCCCCAGTTCGTTGACCCACCAGTCGTCGGTTTCGACCAGGCAGACGAAGTCGGGGTCGGCGTCGCGGATGGACTGCAGCACCAGGTCGGACCGGCGGTTGTCCTGGAGCACGTTCGCCATGAACAGCCTGATCGAGCACTCCGCCGGTGCGTCGCCGGCGTCGGGGACCTGGCGAGGGTACAGGGGCGTATATGGTGCGATGCGCGCCGCCTGATATGCGAGGGCGCCGGCGAGCGCGGTGGACAGGGCGCGGTCGGCTGGCCGTGACGTGCCCCAGCGCAGCATGGCGGCCTGGGCGATCAGTCCCAGGCCGAGAATCTGCAGTCGGGGGAAATCCCAGATGCGGACCCATCCCTGCCCGGTGCGTGAGAGGGGCAGCAACGTCAGGGCGAGAGGAACGGCAGCAAGCGCCCGCGCCGCAACGGCGAGCGCGGGACGCTCCTGGGATTTGTCGGCGGTCACACCAGTGCGCACGCCACATTATGGCTGTGACGGGCGCGGCGTCGATGTCAGCCGACGACGACGTTCACCGTGGCGGTGTCTTCGCGCCCACCAAGTTGAACCGAATCTCGCTGAGGCCCACGAGGTACGCGACATCGACGCGCACCACGTCGCTGGCCAGCGCGGCGGCATCGAGCGAGAGGTCGTGCTGCTCGTTGATGTGGACGCGAAGTCCCTTGAGACCCCCGGCGTGAATCTCCAGGATGCCCGTCGCGTTCGGCGCGACGAACCGCTGTCGCAGCGTTGGCGGACCGCCCGACCTGCGCCCGATGGCGAGGGGGAGCCGACCCGATGTCGGTCCCGTGTGGTAGGTGCGCAGGATCGCGATGAACCCCTGGTCGGCGCGCGCGCGCCCATGCGCGCCGTGCTGACATGTCGAAGCTGAGACAGTCTGCTTCCTGCCGTCGCGCGACGACACGCAAATACGTCACGGAGGGATTACTGATTAATGTGCTAGGAAGCTCGTGCGGTTCAACGGATGAACGACGACATCCAGGTCCAGCAGTCGTTGCGGACGCATCCGCAAATGGTTGCGCACGACGGTCGTCGCTTGGCACACTGACGGCAACGCAAGGCAGACTCGAGAACGCCATATGTGCAAGACGATTTCGCAGAAGGTCCGTTTCCGGGCCGAACCGTCGGATGTCTACGACCTGCTGGTCACCGACGCCGAACAGATTGGCCAGCCCTTCCGCATGGGTGAGGGCACCGGCATCGTGGTCGACCTCGCACCGGCCGAGCGTGTCGTCCGCGCGTGGCGTGAAGAGGACTACCCCGAGGGCGTGTTCTCGATGGCGGCCTTCACGCTGCGCCGTGTGGACACCGGTACCGAGCTGAAGCTCACGCACCGCGGGGTGCCGAAGGCACTCATCCCGCGTACCGAAGAGCGGTGGAAGCGGAGTTACTGGGAGCCGATGAAGCAGAAGCTCGCGGGTGCCGGACAGGGCCGCCGGCCTGCTGTGACGAGCTGATGCAACAGACGCCCGCCCGGAGCCCTGGCGCCGTCATCTCACGAACAGGTCCGAGCGCGTGGCGCCACCGTTCCACGAGCGCAGGTGCATGTGTCCGCCATTCACCTGGTCGGTCATGTCCATCAGCACCTTCATCGTGTCCGGCGTGAATTGCGACGCGTGGCACGCGAGTGAGCGGCCGGCGCGGGCGAAGTCGTCGCGGCTGTACGTGACGCGCGCGTTCAAGGCCTCGTCGACGACCGGGGCAAAGGGCGCCGGGAACTTCATCGCTGTGGTCGCCGCCTTGTCCATGCCACTCTTGGGTAACCCTGCGTAGTACAGGGCGGCCTGCGTGTGGCCGGCTTGCACGACCTGCGTGACCAGGGCACTCACCAGTCGATGGTCGGGATGCCCGTAGCCGCCGTCTGGTCCCCACGTGACGATCGCATCGGGCTTCGTCTCGTCCAGCAGTGCGCGCAGCTTCGTCATCGCCTGCCCGAAGACCGGCATCCGGCTCATCTCGCCGTCTGGCAAGCCGAACATGATGGGCGGATCGGCGCCCAGTGCCCTGGCCGAGCATTCGGCTTCCTTGACGCGTACCGCCGCGAGGCGCTCGCCGGCCGGCACGCCGGCGAAGGGCGTTGCCCCCTTGTCGCCGTTGGTGACGATGGCCAGGACGACGCGCGTCTTGCCGTCGGCGCCATAGCGAGCGAGCAGTGGACCGGCGATCGTCTCGTCGTCAGGATGCGCGAACACCGCAAGCAACGTCCGCGCGCGTGTGGCGCTGCGTGCCGACTGCGCAAGGGCGTACGAGGCGATGACGGCCAGGATCACGGCTGTCGAGAACGAGGCGGCGACGAGGCGGGTTCGAATGACAGACATGCAGACGCTCCTGACACGCATGGTACGGACAGGGAGGTATCGTCAGCGTATCGATCGCGCTGCGCACCACTCACAGGTCCTTCTCGGCCAGGCGTCGGAATTCGTCGGGCACCGACCGCTCGTGCCGCCACCCTGACCCGTAGTCCACCGCCTGCTCCCCGAAGCGCTTGCGGATAGCGTCGACGGCCTGATCGGCGCGCGAGCGCGCGGCACCTCTCGTGGTGCCGGGACGCCGGCTGTCCTGCGTGAGACCGAGCGGCAACTCGAGCTGCAGCGTCGCCTGCGTCTCGAGATGCGAGACCGAGATCGCGAGCAGGGAGATCGTCGCCTCGTCGCGGTGATCCGCGAGCACGCCGCGCACCAGATCTTCGGCAACTTCGGCGATCGCCCTCGTCGCCGAGATTGGCGCCGCGAGTGTGATCGCGCGCGTCACCGAGCGCAGATCGGCGAATCGTACACGTACCGTGATCGTGCGGCCGGCCAGCTCCCTGGCGCGCAGCCGCGGGGCGATGCGGTCGGCGAGATGATGCAGCGTCGGTTTGAAGACGCGCTCCACCGCAGGCTGTCGTCCGAGTGCGGACTGGGCGCCGGCCGAGTGAGCGCGCCGGCGTGTCTCGACGTGCCGCGGGTCTTCATTCCACGCGAGGGCGCTCAACTTGCTGCCCGCCGCGTGCCCGAGCAGCCCTTCCACCGCCGTCGGATCACTTGCCGCCAGCTGGCCGATGGTCGTCACGCCGATCGTGGCGAGCCGTGCTTCGGTGGCCGGTCCGACGCCCCACATGAGCGACACCGGCAGATCGTGCAGGAACTCGCGTTCAGTCTCCGGATCGACAACGACCAGCCCGTCGGGTTTGGCCACCTGCGACGCGACCTTGGCGAGGTGCTTGGTCCGCGCCACCCCGATCGAGATCGGCAGACCGAGTTCGCGACGCACGCGCGTCCGAATCGCTCGTGCGATCTCGGCCGGAGAGCCGAAAAGATGCGTGCATCCGGCGACGTCGGCGAAGGCCTCGTCGATCGAGATGCGCTCGACGGCCGGCGTGAAGTCGCCGAGCACGCCGATCGCGGCATCGCCGAGGCGCTGGTACTGATCGAAGTGACCGCCGACGAACACGAGGTCGGGACAGAGCTGCCGCGCTCGTCGTCCGGGCATGCCGCCCCGAACCCCGAAAGCCCGTGCTTCATAGGACGCAGCGAGCACGACACCGCCGCCGACCGCGATCGGCCTGCCGCGCAAACGCGGGTCGAGCAACTGCTCGACCGAGGCGTAGAACGCATCGAGGTCAGCGTGAAGGATGGTCGCCGCGGACTCGAGCGCCATGGACCGTGAGCGTATCACTTTCGCTCTTTGTTCTCCATCATACACAATGCCGAGCGAGCATCCGGTGGCCGACCCTCTCAAGACCTTCTTCTCACCCCCACTCGTGCAGCGCCTGGCACTCGACCTCACGCGAGCACACGCGCCATTCCCCACCCTCGCCTTCACGAAGGCGGCCAGCCGCGGACTCGATGACCTGGAACTGCTCGCTCGTGGCCGGCACATCGCCTCCGCCATGGCCGCACATCTCCCATCGTCCTACCCGGACGCCCTCGAGGTCCTGTTGCGGTCTCTCGGACCCGAGCACGCCACCGACGAACTGCTCGGACTCGGCATGGCGCCCTTCGTCTACCTGCCGCACACGCTGTTCGTCGCCGAGCGCGGTCTGGACCACTTCGACCTCTCGATGCAGGCGCAGTACGAGATCACCAAGCGCTTCAGCGCCGAGAGCAGCATTCGCACGTTCATCGATCACGACCCGGAGCGCGCGTTCGCCTTCCTCGAACGCTGGGCCACGGACGCGAATGCGCATGTCCGCCGACTCGTGTCCGAAGGCACACGGCTCCGACTACCCTGGGCTCGACGCGTGACGTGGCTCGAACAACATCCCGAGCGAGTCCTTGGCCTGCTGGAACTCCTGAAGGACGACACCTCCTCGATGGTCAGGCGCAGCGTCGCCAACAACCTCAACGATCTGGGTCGGGTACGGCCGGACCTGTTGATCAGCACGGCAGGCGCATGGCTCGACGACGCCACGCCCGAGCGTCGGTCCCTCGTCGAACACGCGCTGCGAAGTGCGGTGAAACGTGGTGATGCCGACGCCCTCGGGCTGCTTGGCTACGGGCAGCGGCCTCGAGTGACGCTCGAGGCCGTCTCGTTCACGCCGCGTCGAGTGCGGATCGGCGAACGCGTCACCATGACGTTCGGGCTCCAGAGCACGACGATGCGGGCGCAGGCGCTGCTGGTCGACGTCGCGGTGCACTTCGTGAAGGCGCGCGGCGTGGGGCCGCCGAAGGTGTTCAAGCTCGGGCGCGTCACGCTGGGGCCGCGCGGCCGGGTCGATCTGAAGACCGGCGTCTCGCTGGCGGTGCACACGACCCGTGTGCCTCGCCCTGGGCGTCACGCCGTCGACGTGATCGTGAACGGCCGGACCATCAGGGCGGGGACGTTCGTTGTCGTCCAGAGACGGCGCGGCAGCCCCGTTCAGGAAACGGTGGGCTAGTTCGTGAGCGCCGCGGCGGCGGCTCGCTGGAAGGCGACGCGCACGTCGCTGCCGTCGCTGTTGGGCAGGCCGGCGCGCTGGATCATCAGGATGTAGGCGACCCCCTTCACCGGGTCGATCCACGCCTGCGTGCCCCACGCCCCGCCGTGTCCGTAGGTGCCCGGCGAGAGCATCGACGCGGCGCCGTCGTGCGGCGTCCTCAGGATCGAGGTCGAGAGGCCCCAGCCGTAGTTGGCGCCACGATTGCCCCACGCGTCGGTCTGGAAGAAGCCGGTCGGCAGGTCGCCGGTCAGCGGCTTCGTGAGGAACGTCATCGCGTCGGCGCTCAGGTATCGGCGCCCGTCGAGCTCACCGCCCCTGAGCAGCATGCGGGCGAAGCGGGCGTAGTCGGGCGCCGTCGAGAAGAGACCACCGTTGCCGAGTGGCGGACGGTTGCGCGTGCCGAACTCCGGGCGCGGCGGCGTCACGTCGAGGACACCGGTGTCCTTGTGCTTCGTGTAAGCGGTGACCAGCCGCGCGCGCTGGGCGTCGGTGGGGTAGAAGGTCGTGCCCTTCATGCCGAGCGGGTCGAAGATGCGCTCCTGCACGAATACGTCGAACGGCTTGCCACTGACCACCTCGACGATCCGCGAGGCGGCGTTGATACCGCTCTGCGTGTACTTCCATTGCGCCCCCGGCTCGTACTGCATCGGCGCCGCGAGCCACAACCTCTCGAGATCGGCGAGCGTCCTCGCCTCACGCGCGCCGGCCGGGTCAGCCTCCCCCAGGCCGGACGTATGCGTAAGGATCTGCGTAATCGTCAGGTTGGCCGGCTGGCCCGAGGGCGTCTTCAGGTCGGCAAACGCCGGCAGGTACTTCGACACGGGGTCCGAGGCCTTCAGCTTGCCTTCGTCCTGGAGCATCAGGACGGCCACGCCGGTCACCGGCTTGGTCATCGACGCGATCCAGAACAGCGTGTCGGTGGTCATCGGCCGCTTCATCGCGATGTCCGCGAGACCGGTGGCTTCGAGGTGAAGGAGGCGATCTCTGGACACGACCGCGGTCACGGCGCCCGCCACCTCTCCTTTCGTCACCATGTCCTGCATGGCGGTGCCCACGCCGGACAGCCGCGGTTCCTGTGCGGAGACGACCAGCGTGGCGGCGGCGATTGCAAGGGCCGTGGGCATGGACGCCTCGCCGAGGCGTCCGAACATGGTCCGGAGGATGGTCATGGCGATGAGATGTACGCCTCGTCCGGGCGGCCGTCAAGACAGAGCCGTCCGTCCGGCTAGCGGCGCGTCTCGTTGTCAACGGACGCGGACGTCGTCGAGGACGAGTGCGAAAC
>DATJTM010000420.1:0-5522 GCA_035503395.1 Luteitalea sp. | reverse complement strand
ATCGCAGCCCCATGCACCGGACCTGTACGCCGGCCTGGTGCACGTGTTGCGGTTCTGCGGTCTGCTCGACGCCTCGATCGCGGCGCATCGCCGGGCCCGCCTGCTCGACCCCACGGTGCCGACCAGCGTGCATCACACGTGGTGGATGAAGGGCGAATACGAACACGCGCTGCGCGAGACCTTCGGCGACATCGGTTACATGCCGGGGCTGGCGCTGGCGTCGCTGGGACGTGACCGCGAAGCGATTGCCGCGCTGCAATGGCGCGAGCGCGATGCGACCGACACGCGGGCGCGCAGCTATCTGGTGTCGCTGCGGGCGCTGCTCGAGGGCCGTCGCGAGGAGAGTCTCGAGGCGCTGCATCGCCTGCGAGTGACGGTCGACGCCGAGGCCCGCTACTACGTGGCGCGCAGCTTTGCCGCGCTGGGTGAGCCCGACCTCGCGCTGAGTGAGCTGACGCAGGCCGTCGAGGGCGGGTTCCTGTGCCACGACACGTTCACGCGGGATCCGTGGTTGACGGCGCTGCACGACGACGCGCGCTTCACGCGGCTGATCGCGACTGCCGCCGAGCGATCGGCGAAGGCAGCCGCGTCGTTCGAACGTGTCGGCGGTCACACGTTGCTGGGCGGCTGAACCGGCCGACAAGTCGGCCGGCTACGAATCGAAGGGTGCGTCGAGCTGAAGCTCGACGACTGCGTCCGTTCCGGGTGGCGAGACGAAACGGCGCCGGCCACTGAGGCCGGCGACCTCCACGAAGGCCCAAGGCCGAGGGCTAGGGCCGGCAGGGTGCGCGTCGAGCTGACGCTCGACGCCGACGTCGTTCTGGTGGGCTGTTCAGCGTGGGCGCGCCGACGCCGCGTCTTCCCGCTCCTCGCGCTCTTCTCGTTCGTCGTCCTCGAGGTCGACGGCGAGCGGCGTGAAGATCGCCTGGCGCACGCCGGGGTACGGCACGTTCCAGCCGCGGACCATGCCCCACGTCAAACGATTCAACAACGCCGTCGGCGCCGCGTCGGGAACGTCGAACCGCATCCGCATCGTCTGCTCCGCGGCCGTGCGCATGGGTCCGCGCATCGCGGCGAGCGCCGGGTTCTTCTCGAAGATCGACTGACGTGGCTGGACCGCCGTGTAGGTCGCGAGGTCAGGCGTGTTGGTGAAGCTGGCGCGCATGTCGGTCGCAATCAGGTCGAACAGCGACAAGGTCGGAAGCCCGAGCATCAGCTCGATGGTCTTGACCATGCTCTGTTGCGCGTAGAACGTCGAGTCGACGTGGCCGCGGCGCGTATACGGCGAGATCGCCAGCGCAATCGTCCGGTGGCCGTCGACGTGATCCACGCCATTCTGCGCGTCGTCTTCGACGACGAAGATGGCCATCTTCTTCCAGAACGGGCTCTTCGACAGGGCCTCGACGATCTGTCCGAGCGCGAGGTCGTTGTCGGCCACCATCGCCTTGGGTGTCGAATGATCCGGCGTCGCGCCACGCGTGTGGTCGCTCGGGAGTTGCAGCAGGACCAGATTCGGCATCGCGCCGTCCGTCTGCCACTTCGCGAGGTCCTTCAGGAAGATCTGGGCACGGACGACGTCGGGAATCGACTGGGTGTACGGCGGGTAGTTGGGCGCGAGGACTTTGTTCAGGGGCGCGAGCGGCGCCGTGATCGTCCACTCGGTGCTGAAATCGCCACCGGCCTTCCACCGGTCGAGCAGGCGCTCGCGCTGCCGGAGGTCTTCCTCGGGCAACCGGCCGGCGTATTCGCCGTACACGCGGACGGTGCGACCACGGGCAAGCGCGAGGTCCCAGAGGAATCCGGTGTTTGCGTACGCGATTGGGTCGGTGCCATCGAAGGGATAGCTGCGGCCCGCGTAACCGGGCCACAGAGCGTAGCCGGTTTCGTTGGCCTGCGTGACCCACTGGTGACCGTCGCCGGAGTTGCCGCCGGTCGCGTAGAAGTTGTCGAGGAGCACGAAGTCGCTGGCGAGCTTGCGGTGATTGGGCGTCACGTCCTCGCCGAACATCACCAGCGACGGATCGCCATTGCCGCGCGGCAGGTCGCCGAACAGCTGGTCGTAGGTCCGGTTCTCCTTGATGATGTAGACGACGTGCTCGATCAACGACGGATCGCCGGTGCGCTGCGGCACCGCCTGCGGCTCGGCAGCGCGCGTACTCACGGCCATCGCGGCGCGGGCGGTGGCGATGTGATTGTTCTCGGCCACCGCCGTCGTGTAGCCGTCGAGCGTCGCCTGATCCGGCACGTCGAGGACGTTCACCGTGCCTCGGTACACGTGGACCTGACGGTGCTGCGGCTGGTCCTGGAAGCCGGAGCCGACGCCGAGCAGGGTGGAGATCGCGAGCTTGCGCCCGGACGCATCGAGCGCGAGGTGGTTCGGGTACCACGCGGTCGGAATCAGGCCGCGAATCTGGCGCGTCGAGACATCGACCACCGCCACCGCATTGAGCCCCCCCAGCGCGACGTACAGCGTGCGTGCGTCCGGGGCCAGCGCCAGCGCCGATGGCGCCACGCCCTTCAGTTCGAGCTCGAAGGGGCGCAGGCGGATCGTGTCGCTGACGCGGGCGGTGGCGCTGTCGACGATCGAGATGGTGTCGGTGTTGGCATTGGCGACGTACAGACGGCCGCCAGCCTCGTCCCAGGCCATCGCGACCGGGTGCAGGCCAACGTCGACGGTGCCGGTCACCTGGCGTGACTCGAGATCGATGCGCGCGACCGTCCCGGTCGACGCGATGCCGCGACCATCGACGACGACGCGATCGGCGGTCGCGGCAAGACCGGTCGGCAACGTGGGATCGCCACTGCGCGGCCATCGTCCGCCCCAGTGGCTGATCCACGCGACGCGCCCGTCGCGGCTGATGACCGATCCGATCGGCGCCACGCCGCCGGTCTTCACCCGCGCGAGTTCACGCCCGTCGCGGGTGTCGACGATGGCGACGGCGTTGTCGAAGGTGAGCGGGAGGACGGCGCGGTCGCCGGTGGCCGAGACCGACAACGCACCTGCGACGTGGCGTCCGAGGTCGGCCGACAGCACCGAGTACTGGCGGCCGTCGGGTGTGCCGCTTGCCGCGCCGCCGCGCCAGATCTGGATCGCCCCACCGGCACGATTGCCGGCGCGCGACGCCGGTGCGACCACGGCCAGCAGTGGCGTCTCCGATTCCGGTGACCGGGCGATGCCCTGCAGCGCTGGCGCTCCGTCGAACGGCTCACGCACCTTCACGGCGTTGGCGCGCCAGTCGAGCCGATAGAGCTGTGGCTTGCCGGCCTTGGTGCGGCCGGTGAGCACCCACAGCTGATCGGCCGTCTTGCCGAACGTGATGCCGAAGACGCGTCCGTCGAACACGCTCTGCATCCCCGCCGGCGTGATGGCCTGACGGGTGGTGATGACGCCGGGATCGGTCACCGCGCGCAACGGCTGTTGCACCGTCTGGGCCTGCACCGCGCCATTGCCGGTCGTGACGAGGACGCCCAGGAGGGCGCCCCCGAGAAGTGCCGGGTGTGTCGTCGGTCGTCTCATCTCAGAACGTCATCCTGGCTGCCACCTGCATCGTGCGAGGACCGCCGATGGTGGACGTGATGCGGCCCGCGTTGCCGAAGCCGTTGGCGGCGAACGTGGAGTTGGGATTGGCGAACACCGGCGTGTTCAGCGCATTGAACACTTCCCACCGCAGCTCGAGCCGCGGTCCTTGGAACACGCGGAACATGCGGCTCAACGTGAGGTCGAGCTGCACCTGCGACGGGCCGCGCAGGATGTTGCGGCCGGTGTCGCCCCAGGCGTCACCCGAGTCCTGGAACTGCGCGACGTCGAAATAGTTGTCGAGACGACCCTGCACCGGGCCCGAGCGGGTGGCTGCCTCCGCCGAGCCACCGGGCGCGTAGCTGACGCGGACGCGCGACACCTGCGCGAAGTAGGCGTTGGTCGTGGCGGCGCCGAGCACCGTGAACGGCGTGCCCGACTGGTAGGTGAACATCCCCGACACTTGCCAGCCGCCGGTGAGCGCGCGCACCAGTGACCCGTCGCGGCCGATCCCCGGCACGCTCGTCGTCCACGTCGTCGTCAGCCGGTGCGGGCGATCGAAGTCGGCCGGGCCGTAGTTGTTGTCGGGCCTGGTCGGGTCGTGTTCGAGCAGCGAGCGATCCGACGACAGCACGTCCATCGACTTGCTGAACGTGTAGGCGACGTTGAAGGCCGCGGTGCGACCGAGGCGGCCGCGCAGGTTGGCCTGCAGCGCGTGGTAGTTCGAGTAGCCGATGTTGGTGAGCTGCTGGAACCCGCCATTGCGATTCAGCCCGAGGAACTCCTGCGGCACGAAGAAGTCCGGGTTGATGAGGCGTCCCTGGCTGTCGCGGATGTCGGTGAAGCCGTTGACGGGCGTCACACGCGGATCGACCGGCACGGCGAGATTGACCTTGCCCAGCAGATCGACGCCACGCGAGCCGACGTACCGCAGATCGACCAGCACCTGCTTGACCGGTTCGTACTGCATGCTGGCCGACCACTGGTGCGTGTATGGCGTTCGAATCAGCGGGTCGACGAACGTGTTGTTCTTCGAGCTGAACGGCGAAGTTGCCGGGAACAGGGTGCCGTCCTCGCGGCGCCAGGCTGGCGCGCCAGTGGCGTCACGGACGATCGTCACGTTGAGCGGAATCTCGAACGGGTTGACGTTCAGCCGCGGATACGGGTCGGCCATGTTGGCAGGCGCCGGCACGTTCTGGTAGATGAAGAACGGCGCGGCGCGCTGCAGGTCGACCTTGTGGCTGGCGGCCGGCCGCTCGTAGTACATCCCCCACCCGCCGCGAAACACGACCTTCTGGGCGAAGGACGGCTGCCACGCCAGTCCGAGTCGCGGCGCCACGTTGTTCCAGTCGGTCCGCAGCGTACTGTCGTTGGGCGCCACGTGGATCTGCGAGAGATCGACCGGCGTACCGGGCTCGACGAACAGGCCGATGTCGAGCGGCGTGAAGCCCTCGTTGAAGAACGGCGAGTTGGCAGGCACGTTGAAGCCCGGCTGGGCGCCCATCCGGGCGGCGGCGGACGGCAGGTAGTAATTGCCGATCATCCCGTTGCGCTCGGTCAGGTTGCCGAAGACGTCGTACCGCAGACCGAGATTGAGCGTGAGGCCCTTGCCGAGCCGCCAGTCGTCCTGCAGGAAGACGCCGTAGTCGCCGGCCAGGAAGTCACGACGGGTATCGCCCTGGTCGAGGTCGGAGCCACCACCGGCAGCGCCATGGCCGGTGAAGAAGAGCACCCAGTTGTCGTAGTCCAGGTCGCCGTTGGTGCGCGACATGTACTCGCCCTCGAGGTTGATGCGTCGATACTCGAGGCCCGCCTGCAGCGAATGCGCACCCGCCAGCAACGACCATCGCCCCGAGGCGTTGAAGACCCGCTGGTCGTCGTAGAAGTCCCAGGCGTTGCCGATGCCGCCAGAGTTGCGCTGGGTGTTGATGTCGATGGTCGGCATCAGCGCCGCCAGCCCGCCGACGTGCTCCTCGATCGGATTGTAGATGCCGAGCGTCGAGTT
>DATJTM010000419.1:0-3001 GCA_035503395.1 Luteitalea sp. | reverse complement strand
ACCTTCCCGGAGATGTCCGCCCGGTCCGGTCAGGTCGCGAACTGGCTGCGCGGCCTCGGCGTGCGCCGGGGCGACCGGGTGATCGTCATGCTCGGCAACCAGGGCGAACTCTGGGAAACCATCCTCGCCGCGATCAAGCTGGGCGCGGTGGTGATCCCGGCGTCCACCCTGCTCGGCCCGGCCGATCTGGCCGACCGGGTGGAGCGCGGCGACGCCAAGCACGTGATCGTGCGCGACGCGGACACGGAGAAGTTCGCCGGCGTCGCGGGGGACTACACCCGGATCGCGGTCGGCGAACCGGTGTCCGGCTGGCACGCCTTCGCCACCGCGTACGCCGAACCGGCCGGATTCGACCCGGACGGCGTCACCCGGGCCGAGGACCCGCTGTTGCTCTACTTCACCTCGGGCACCACCGCGAAGCCGAAACTCGTGCAGCACACGCACGTTTCCTATCCGGTCGGCCATCTGTCCACAATGTACTGGATCGGCTTGCAGCCGGGCGACGTCCACCTGAACATCTCCTCGCCCGGCTGGGCCAAGCACGCGTGGAGCAATTTCTTCGCGCCGTGGAACGCCGAAGCCACCGTGTTCCTGTACAACTACGCCCGGTTCGACGCGGTCGCGCTGATGGCGCAAATGGACCGGTGCGCGGTCACCAGCTTCTGCGCCCCGCCGACCGTCTGGCGGATGCTGATCCAAGCCGACCTGCGCGCGCTCAGGACGCCGCCGAAGAAGGTGGTCGGCGCCGGCGAGCCGCTCAACCCCGAGGTGATCGAGCAGGTCGAGAAGGCGTGGGGGGTCACCATCCGGGACGGCTTCGGCCAGACCGAAACCAGCGTCCAGGTCGCGAACACTCCCGGCCAGGACGTGGTCGCGGGTTCGATGGGCCGCCCGCTGCCCGGCTTCGCGGTCGCGCTGGTCGACCCGGTCACCGGCGAACGCGCCGCCGAGGGCGAGATCTGCCTCGACCTGGCGCACCGCCCGGTCGGCCTGATGGCCGGCTACGCCGACGACGACGAGCGCACCTCGGCGGCGTTCGCCGGAGGCTACTACCACACCGGCGACGTCGGCTCGGTGGACGAACGCGGCTACATCACCTACGTGGGCCGCACCGACGACGTGTTCAAGGCGTCGGACTACCGGATCTCGCCGTTCGAACTGGAAAGCGTCCTGCTGGAACACGAAGCCGTCGCCGAAGCGGCGGTCGTCCCCGCCCCGGACCCGATCCGGCTGGCGGTGCCGAAGGCGTACGTCGTGCTCGCCTCCGGGCACGAGCCGACCGCCGAGACCGCACGGGCGATCCTCGCCTACGCACGCGAGCACCTGGCGCCGTACAAGCGGATCCGCCGGCTCGAGTTCGGCGACCTGCCGAAGACCATCTCCGGCAAAATCCGCCGCGTCGAACTGCGCGGCCGCGAGGACGGCAGCCGCCCCGACGCCGAGTTCCGCGAAGACGACTTCCCGGACCTCAAGTCCTGACCCGACGTCCCTGAAGGGCCCCTTGAGGGACTTAGATTCCGTGAGGGGCCCCTTCAGGGACAAGATTCGCGGATATATCGATTACGCGGCCCGACTGACAGATGCGCGGATGACTCTGTTCCAGCGCAGGCGTTTGTTGATCGTCGGCGATTGGCTTTCGCTTCTTTCCGCGACGGTAAACATCGATCTCGAAAATACTCCGGCGGCACGCGCCCGGCTTCGCTCGGCGCACGATATCGCCGCGCTCGACCTTTCACGCCGAGCGCAAAGCTTCGCACCGCGTGGAAGTTCAATCGAAATTCAAGCCTCCGCGCAGGAAGGGCGAGCCTTGGCAAGACTCGGTAATCGTCGCGACATGTACAACGTTCTAAACCGGGTGACTGCCCTCGCGTCCCCTCTCAAAATGCCAGACCGGCCGGAGCATCACTATCGATACGATCCGAACAAGTCGGTCGCCTACATGACGACCACGCTTGCGTGGGCGGGTGACCCTGCCGCAGAAGGTTTCGCCCGCGAGATCATAAGTCGGCTCGCACACCAAACTCCCGACGGGCGATGGCCAAGGCGCGTCGCTTCTGCAAATCTCGACCTGGCACTAGCGCTCATCTCTACTGACCGACTAGACGAAGCGGTTGGCGCAACACACTCCGCACTAGCGTCGGGGCGGGTAGTTCCCTCCAACTACTGGCGAGCTGCTGAAGTGGTCCATGCCGTCGAGGCGCACAAGATGCGAGAGGCGCGCGACCTGCGCGACGCATACGAGGAGATGCAACGCTCCGGGGCGTCACGCTGAGTCCGGCCCACTTTGTCTGCGGCTTGTGCAATGCTCCCCTTCTCGGGTTTCGAGAAGGGCTGAGGGGTGAGCGACCTAGCCGACCTTGCCAGCGCGGTAACCGATGCGCTAGCGGCGATCAAGGCTGCCCGGCAAATTGCGCTGCACGCCGCGTCCGGGTTCGGCGAGGCAGCTACCGAGTTGAAGGTGCTGACTGCCGGAAGCGCCATCGCCGATATCCCGATGCTGTACGACCAGGCGCGTACCGACGTGGAACAGCAGGTGCAGAGCGTTGAGGTTACCGCCAAGGCGCTGCGCAATTACTTAGCGAGCCTGGGGCGGGTCGAGGGTCCGGCTTCTCCACCGAACACAGCGCCGCAGGCAGAGGGGGAGGGCAGGCGCGGCCGGCCTGGTATGCACACCACAATGCCTACGGGTGGCCCGCCACAAGACGAGAGAGCCGACGAGCTACGGAGCGAGCTGCCCCCGCCCGTCCAGAAGGGCGGCGCGCACCAGAAGACACACGGGCGGTGGCTGACGCCGGATGCCGATGCGGAAGCGCAGACGCTCACCAGCGGCAAGGACGAGATGTCGCAAGCCGCCGAGCAGTTCCTTCGGAACAACGGCTTGGCCGGACGCGGGATGCCTTCGGCCGTCTACGACGTGGAGATGAAACTAGCGGTCCACATGGCTACCAACGGCATCACCCACGCCGCCGTTACGATCAACAACACGCCTTGCATAGGCCCC
>DATJTM010000418.1:0-13062 GCA_035503395.1 Luteitalea sp. | reverse complement strand
AGCGCCTCGAGACGGCCAACCGCATTCCAACGCTGCCGATCTACGTGGACAGCCCGATGGCGGCCGAGGCCCTCGCGTTCTACAGCGCCCGCCCCAACGAACTCGATCCAGAGATGCGTCCCGAGCCGCATGCGGCAATGTTCGACACGCAGCGCCTCCAGGTCGTGAAGGACACCGAACAGTCGAAGGCGCTGACGCAGTCGAGCGGGCCGGCGATCATCATCTCGTCGAGCGGCATGGCGACGGGCGGACGGGTGCTCCACCACCTGAAGAAGATGCTGCCGGATCCGCGCAACACGGTGCTCTTCGTCGGGTACCAGGCCGCCGGCACGCGCGGGCGCTCGCTCGTCGACGGTGCCGACACGGTGAAGATTCACGGCGAGGTGATTCCCGTGGCGGCCCGGGTCGTCAAGAACGACCAGATGTCGGCGCACGCCGACCGGAACGAGATCCTGCGCTGGCTGCGCGGATTCCGCCGACCACCGACCCATACCTTCCTCGTGCACGGCGAACCAGACGCGATGGGCGTGCTGGCGACCGCGATCACGACCGAACTCGGCTGGCGCGGTGTGCACCAGCCGGCGCATCGCGAACACGTCGACCTGCGCCAGTCCGGCTGACCATCATGAACGACAAGCGGTACCTGCTCGAGCGCGTCGGCCCTGCCGCCGTCGTGCAGCTCTACGCCGACGCCTTCGCGGCGCTGCCCCTCGAGGCCAGGCAGCTCGCCTGGCATCTCTACGAAGCGGCGCTGGCCGGGCGCGACATCTACTACGACCAGCGGTTCGAATATGCGCTCGTCATGCGCGACGTGCTGGAGGCGTTGTGGGTGGGCCGCGCGACGCTGCCGCCCGACGTCGCGGCCGCCCTCGAGCAGTACACCAAGCTGTTCTGGATCAACTCCGGGCCGTACGACCACATCACCTCCCGCAAGTTCGTGCTCGGCGTCTCCCCGGTACAGTTGCTGGCCGCCATTCACGCCGTGCAGGCGTCGGGCATCGCGGTACCGCTCGGTGTGCACGCCACCGCCGACGCGTTCGTCGACGCTCACGCGCATGACTTTTTCGAGGCCACATGGCGACCGTTGGTGACGAGCAAGACGCCGGCAGCAGGCGAGGACATCCTCGCGGCCAGCGCCAACAACCTGTATGCCGGCGTCACGACGGCAGACCTCGACGGGTTCGACGAGCGTTACGCGTTGAACTCTCGCCTGGTCCGGGACGACAACGGACTGCGTGAAGAAGTCTGGCGCGTCGGTGGACGGTACGGCGCGACGCTGGCGCGCCTCGTGGCGCATCTCGACGCCGCGCGTGCCGTGGCGCCGCCGGCAACAGCGCACGCCCTCGACGCGCTCACCCGCTTCTATCGCACCGGCGAGCAGGACGATCGACGCGCCTACGACATCGCGTGGGTGGCCGACGCCGATTCACCGGTCGACACGATCAATGGCTTCATCGAGGTCTACCTCGATGCCCGTGGCCACAAGGGCGCCTTCGAAGGCATCGTCTTTCACGAGAATCCCGAGAAGACGGCGCACATCCGGCGCATCGCCGCGCACGCGGCGTGGTTCGAACAACACATGCCGTACGACGAGGCGTTTCGGCGCACGGACGTCGTCGGCGTGTCGGCCCGCGCCATCGACGTGATCGTCGAGTGCGGCGATGCCGGACCGATGACGGCGATCGGCATCAACCTGCCGAACGACGAGGCGATTCGAGAGGTCCACGGCAGCAAGTCCGTGTCACTCGCCAACGTGATCCACGCCTACGACGAATCGCAGCCCGAAAGCCTCCGCGAGGAGTTCTGCTGGTCCGACGAGGAACGCGAGCGTTCGCGTCGCTGGCAGTCGCTGGCCGGGGAGCTGACGACCAGCCTGCACGAGGTGATCGGACACGGGTCCGGCCGCATGTCGCCCGGCGTCGGCTCGCCGCAGGGCGTACTGCGCGAGCAGTATTCGGCGCTCGAGGAAACGCGATCCGACCTCGTGGCGCTCTGGTTCGTCGCCGACCCGGTGATGGTCGAACTCGATCTGATCGAGGGCGACCATCATGCCGACGTCGTGCGGGCCGAGTTCGAGGCCTATGCCCGCAACGCCCTCGTGCAGCTCCGCCGGGTTCGCGAAGGGACGCACCTCGAAGAAGACCACATGCGGAACCGGCAGGCGATCGTGCACTGGCTGATGGCCAACACCAACGCCATCGAGCGGCGCACGCGCGACGGCAAGACGTTCCTCGTGGTCGTCGACGTCGATGCCTTCCACGCCGGCGTCGGGCGCATGCTGTCGCTCGTCCAGCGCATCAAGTCGGAAGGCGCGTACGACGAGGCGGTGGCGCTGTTCGAGGCGCACGGCATCCACTTCGACGGCGCACTGCGCGACGAGGTGGTCGCACGCGTCGACCGCCTCGACCTGCCGTCGTACACCGGTTTCGTGATGCCCCGCCTGACTCCCGTGCGCGACGAGTCCGGCGCCATCCAGGACGTGGAGGTGTCGTATCCGCTGGACCTCGCCACCCAGATGCTCGAGTACTCGGCGCAGTACGCCATGGCGCCTGCTGACCGCCAGGCGCTCGCCTCGTCAGCGACATAGCTGCACGCTGGCGGTCGTCCTCGGGGCGGCGCTGACCGGCGGCTGGAGCCCCGACGCACGTGCGCAGGCACCCGTCGACGCCGACGCCACCCGCTCGGCGTTGCTGGTGGCCGAGGATGCACGTGTGTCGACGCAGGCACATCGCGACGTCGTCACCCGCGGCCTGACCGACGCCGCGGCGGACGTGCGGGCGCTGGCGCTGCGGACCGCCGGCCGCACCGGCCGCGGCGAGTTCCTGGCGCCGGCCGTTGCCGCGCTGCGGGATCCGTCGATCGACGTTCGCCGCGAAGCCGCGTTCGCGGTTGCCTACATCGGCAGCCTCGACCCGAACGCGTTCGGCCCGTCATTGACCGCCTTGCGCGACGCGCTGACGCGCGAGGCCGACGGTCTCGTGCTGTCGTCGCTCGCCGAGAATCTCGGTCGTCTGCCGTACGCGGACGCAGCGGCCATCGATCAGACGGTCCAGGCGGTGCGCGCCGCACTCGCGCGCGTCCCTGCGGGCGGGCGACTGTTGGAACTCGGCGCGGCGCGCGCCGCCGAGGCGCTCGCGCGACGCGCCGCACGGACGAAGTCGGCGGTGCCGTCGCTGCAGCAGTGGCTCGAGACCCTGGCAGGGACAGGGATTCCCGCGCCGCCCGGTGCGCGTCCGTCGCCGGTAGCGGTGCGAGTGCGTCGCCTCGCATCGACCGGCCTGCTCACCCTCGGGACCAGCGACGCCGCGACCGGCACACGGCTGACGGATCCCGATGCCCAGGTGCGGCGTCTCGCCGTCATCGCACACGCCAGAACAACGGCCTCGCTCGAGCGCGTCCGACCTGCGCTAGACGATGCGAGCGTGCTGGTGCGGCAGGCGCTGGTTGCACGGTTCGGAGCGTTGGACCCGGCGCTTGCCACGGCCGCACTCGGCGACGCGCACATGCACGTGCGGCTCGCCGCGATCGACGCGCTCGGGCAACTGGGCGCCTGCCGCGACGCGTGTACGGCCCGTCTCGGTCGTGCCGGTGCATTCGGCGAGGCGTGGCACGAGGCCGCGCATGCGCTCGTCGCATTCGCCCGCTCGTCGCCCGACGAGGCGAGAAGTGCGGTAGAGCGCGCGTCGACTGCCGAGACGTGGCAGGTACGGATGTATGCGGCCAGGGCCGCCGGGCTGACCAAGCAGGCAGACGTGCTTGCAACGTTGGCCACCGACGCCAACGTCAACGTCCGTAACGCTGCGCTCGTCGCCTGGCGCGACGCCAAGCTCCGGGGCCTCACCGAGGCGGCCATCGCGAGCCTCACCAGCAATGACGGGCAACTCCTGATCACCGCGGCAACGCTGCTGCAGGGCGCGACGGTGACTGCCGACGACGTGAAGGCACTGCGTGACGCGTACGCCCGACTCACCGCCGCACGCCGCGATACCTCGCGCGATCCCAGACTGGCCCTGCTCGAGCGAATCAACGAACTCGACCCGCAACGCGGTGCTGTGCTGCGAGAGGCGTTGCGGGATTTCGATCCGGTGATTGCCGAACGGGCCGCCGCATGGCTGACGGCGACACCGGACGCGGCGGGCACGCCGTCGGAGGCGGCGCCGTCGACCGATCTCCAGCGCGCCCGCGTTCGGGTGCCGACGTGGCCGCAGGTGCGGCAACTCGAGGCGACGACGATCACGATCACGCTGCGCGGGGGTCGTGCGATGACGCTGCGCCTGTTTCCACAGCTCGCACCCGTGGCTGTCGCCAGGCTGGTGGATCAGGTGCGAGCCGGCGAGTGGAACGGACGCACGTTCCACCGCGTGGAGCCCGGGTTCGTCCTGCAGGGTGGCAGCCCATCGGCCAACGAATACGCGGGGGCCGACGCGTACGCCCGTGACGAGTTCTCGGCGCTGAGCCACGTGCGCGGAACGATCGGCATCTCGACGCGGGGACCCGACACCGGCGACGGGCAGGTCTTCGTGAACCTGATCGACAACGCGCGCCTCGACTTCGCGTACACGATCATCGGTGCGGTCGCCGGCGACCCGGCGATGCTCGACGACCTGCTCGAGGGCGAGGTGATCGTCTCCGCCTCAGTGACGCCGGCGCCATGACCACTCCGTTCGGCGCCTCGCCCGCTCCCGACTACAGCGAGACGGATGCCGCCGCCGTCGGCTTCATCCTCCGCCTCGGGCGGGCGCTGCACGGGTACGGTCTCTCGGCCGACGCGCTCGAGAGCGCGCTCGAGACCACCTCGGTGCAACTGGGACTCGAGGCGAACTTCTTCACGACGCCGACGTCAATCTTCGCGGCCTTCGGGCCGCCGGAGCGCCAGCACACGCACCTCATTCGGGTGTATCCGGGCGAGGTCGACCTCGGCAAGCTCGCGCGGCTCGACGCGGTGTCGCGCGACGTCGAGCAGCGCCGCGCGACCGTGCTCGAAGGCTCGGCCCGGATCGACGCCATCATGGCGGCGCCGGCACGGCCAGGACCATGGCTGCGGATTCTCGCCTACGGCATGGCCTCGGCGGCAACCTGCCGGCTCCTGGGCGGCGGGCTCAACGAAGTCGCGGTGGCTGGCACCGCCGGCCTGCTGACCGGCGTGATTTCGCTCGCGTCCAAGCGCCTGCCGCATGGCACGCATGTCTTCGAACTCGTCGCGGCGCTCGCGGTTTCCGTGTTGGTTGCGTGCGTGGCGGCGCTCGGCGGCGTGCGGGTGTCGATCCCGACGGCCACGCTCGGCGGCGTGATTGCGCTGCTGCCGGGTCTCACCGTCACCGTCGCGATGACCGAGCTCGCTCGCCGCCACCTGACGGCCGGCACCGCGCGCCTCAGTGGCGCACTGCTGGTCTTCGTCGCCATCGCGTTCGGTGTGGCGGTCGGCGGCCAGGTCGCCGAAGCGCTGGTGGGCTCGGTCCAATCGGTGTCGCCGCGCCGGCTGCCGGGCTGGACGCTGCACGTCGCGGTCGGCGCCGCGCCATTGGCGTTCGCGATGCTGCTCCGCGCCCGCCTGCGCGACGTGCCGTGGCTCTGGGTCTCGAGCACCATCGGCTATACGACGGTGCGACTCGCGGCGCTCTCCCTCGGGCCGGCGTTGGCCGCCTCACTCGGGGCGCTCGTCGTCGGCATCCTCGCCAACCTGTACGATCGGCGCGGCCTTGGTCCGGCGGCAGTGCCGCAGGTGCCTGGCGTGCTGCTGCTGGTACCTGGCAGCATCGGCTACCGGTCGCTCGCGAGCCTGCTCGATCAGAACGTGATCGTCGGCGTCACGGCCGGCTTCACGATGATCCTGATTGCCGTGGCGATCGCGGCGGGGCTGCTCGTGTCCAACGTCCTGGTCCCGCCGCGAAGAGGCTAGGTTGCCTCCGGTCCTCGCCGGCACTGCTTGCCGGCGTCCTCGACTGTACTATCGTGCCCGCCATGGGCGAGGCGAACAGCGGCGGCGAGCCTCTCGTGCCGCTTACAGGCTGGAAGCGATATGTGGTGCGTCGCGAGGTTCGCACGCGAACCACGTGGACGTTTCGGCTCGCCGCCACGGCGGCAATGTGCTTCGTCGTCTGGCTGACCACCGGCATCTGGGCTGCGGCTGTGGCGCGTGGTCTCGTTTGCGACAGCCTGATGCAGCCGAGCGACGCGATCCTGGTCGACAACTTCGACCCCGACTACCTGCTGTTCGAACGAGCTCGACAACTCAGGGTTGCGGGCATGGCGCCGCGGGTGCTGGTGCCCGTCACGGTCGACGGTGCGACGGGCGCGCCCAACCCCGTGGATCAGGGCATAGCGGATGTCCTGGCGCGCCTGTCCCGGGTCGGGTCCGTCGAGATAGTGCCGATTCGTCAGGTCGAGCCGATCAGCCTGAATGCGGCTCGTGACATCGGCGACTACCTCGCTCGGTCTCACCTCAGGTCCGTCATCGTGGTGACCCCCCTGTTCCGGAGCAGGCGCTCGGCGCTGGTCTACGCGGCTACCCTGGGGTCCGCCGGCGTCCGTCTTCATTGCGATCCAGGCCCTCGCGACGCGGTCTCGCAGTGGACCGGTACCTGGCACGGCATCCAGAACGTCGTGGAACAGTGGGGCAAGCTCCAGTACTACCGGTTCTGGGTTCTGCCCCGAATGGAGTGAGACCCCCATCAAGCAGCACGAGGCACCTAACGTTGACGCTAACCATGGGCTTGTCGGCGACCCGACACTCCGACTGAGCTTTTCGCGGAGTGCGCCGATTCCTCCACTGTCAGCGTCGGCGGCCCCGCAGGCCGGCCGACAGGAAACTGGCAAGGAGACGCACGTCCGTGCATACGGTTCTGTTCTACGTTCAACACGACAACGAGGTGCCGGTGCTGGTGCCCGTCGAGGTGCTGTCGCGCGAGCCCGACAGCCAGGGCAATCTCGCCCTCGTCGAACCCATGAAGATGAAGGACGAGGTCGTCGACGCCGTGCCCTTGACGCGCTGCTACGAGTACGACCCCTACCTCGCACATGCGGTGCAAGCGTATGCCGCCCAGGTCAACACGCTCGTGCGCGTGTCCCAGAGCGTGATCGAAGGTCTCGCCGTGCCGGTGACCCCGATGATGGTGTCGCGGATCCACGGCGACGCGCGCGTGCACTGAGAGCTCCCCGCGACCGGAAGGGTTGATCGGTCCGCTCCCCCGCGGATCAACTTTTCCTCACCTCAGAACAAGCCGGGCCCGTAGGTCTCCAGGTAGCGTTTGAGCCGCAGTTTGCGCACCGTGCTCGCGCTGCTCATGTACCGGATGACGCCGAAGATTTCGCGCCGCGGCGCCCACGGCCGATCGTAACGACCGAGCACCCAGAAGATGCCGCTGTACGAGTTGGGATCGCGACCGTCGATGGCGTAGCGGTTGTTCAACTCGATCATCACCGCGAGCGCCTCACGCGGCGACGCGGTCCACTCCAGGATCTTCTTGCCCCACAGCATGCGCAGGTAGTTGTGCATGCGCCCTTCGCGCACGAGCTGTCGCTGCGCGGCATTCCACACGTGATCGTGCGTGCGCGCCTCGGCGAACTCGTCGACGGTGTATGTCTGCTCGCGTGGGTCGCTGGCGTGCGCGTCGAGTGAGGCGCGGGCCCACGCCGGCAGCGACTCGTAGCGATCGTGGTCGGGCCGGAGCACCGCGAAGTTGAAGCCGACTTCGCGCCACGTGATCAGTTCGTCGAGGAAGGCCTCGACTTGCGGAGTCGCGCCCCACCATCCTTCACGTTTTCCTGTCGCCGTCTTTGCGACCTTGCGCGTCGTCCAGCCGGCAGCGCCGACGACCTCGGCAAACACGCGATGGGCACCGATGTGACCGAAGTGCAGCCACGGTGACAGACCCGAGGCGGCGTCGACGTCAGGCTGGCTGCGATCCTCGTGGTAGCGACCGAGGCCGCCGCGGAGGAACGCCTGGAGGCGAGTCTTCGCAGCTGGGCCGCCACCGTCGAGGACCGTGGACGGCGCGATGCCGTGGTCGATCGGCAGCGCCTGCAGCGGAGACGGATCGGCTCGCAGGAGTGCGGCACTCGCGTCGGGCCAACGGCGACGCACCTCCGCGGCCACCGGTGCAGTCCGTCGCGGCAACCCCTTCAGCGGCGACCGCACCGGCACGTCCGCCAGGTGGGAAACGATCGTCTTCTGCAGGTAGCGCCTGAACGAGTACGCGGTTGGGTACACGACGTCGGTCGCGCGCATCGGTACAAGGCCGTTGCCGTCGACCGCTTCGAGGCGCCGGTCGATGCGGTCGGATGCCGCCGCGAGCATCTGCGGCACGAAGAACGTCGGGTAGTCGTCGGTGACGACCACCGCCGCGTCCTGGGCCAGCCGGGCGAGCAGACCCTTGCCGTCGCCGGGCGCCGGTTCGACGTACGGGTAGTAGGCCACTCCGGCCTCGTGCGCCGCCGCTTTGTGCGCGGCCATGCCCTGGAGCACGAACGCGTGGAAGCGGTCGCTCGCCCATTTGTAGCCGACCCGAAGCGGCTCGAAGATCAACAGAGGCCGGTCGAGTTCGCGCGCCCACCAGCACGCCCGCTGCAGTCCGAAGTTGTCCTCCAGCCGTCGGGCCGCGATCATCCAGTACAGGACGTACCGCGCCTGCGCGCGAGGCGGGTCGTCGCGCAGCACCCGGATGCGGGCGGCGGGAACGTCGAGCACCGGAGCGGTCATGAGGGCAGGAGACGAGTGAGTACGGTGAAGGCAACCGACGTGTTGCGCATCCTCGCACAAGGACGCGCCGGCACCACGATGTGTCCCTCGGACGTCGCGAGGGCGCTCGACCCAGACGGCTGGCGCGCCCTCATGCCCGCCGTGCGGCGCGCCGCGTTCGAACTGGTCGATGCCGGTGAGGCCGACGTTCTCCAGAGAGGGCGCGTGGTCGATGGCCGAGCGGCGCGGGGAGCCATCCGCATTCGCAAGCGTCCTCGGGAGACCTAATCTGAGGGCAGTGTCCTGCCGGAACGTCTCCTGCAATGGACGATGGCGTGACCCCGAGTCAGGCGCAATGCCGTGATCATGCGTGTCCACCGCGCGAACCGCTGGCACGTCCCTTGTACGAGGGAATGGCGAGGTTGCGCCGGGTCAACGGGGTGCGAAAACCGTTCAGGCAGGCGCTGGCATCGCCGCACTTCGTGTTTGTGGGCGGCTCGTGTGCAGCCTCGTGCAGTACCCCGGGGGAAGGTTCACGTGTTGCGCAGGGGGCGCGGCACGGAGGCCTTCCCCCTTTTCGTCCCGGCGAACGCTCGTCCGGAAGGACTGGAGGCATCCATGCTCCGCATCATCCGTCCCCTGCTCGCGCTGACGCTCGTGGTGACCCTGGCCGGCTGCGCGATGCGCGCCCGCAACATCGCCGACATCCGGGACGATCCGGGTCGGTACGACAACCGCCAGGTGGAGGTGGCCGGTCGCGTCACGAGCGCCTGGAGCGTCCCGCTGGTGCCGTACGGCCTCTACAAGATCGACGATGGCAGCGGCGAGATCACCGTGTTGTCACAGCGGCGGGGGACGCCGTCGAAGGGTGCGCTGGTCCGCGTCAGGGGCAACGTGAAGGAGATTGCGAACCTGGGCGCGTCGTCGGTGGGACTGCACATCGAGGAACGTGGTCGAGACGTCGTGCGGAGATAGTCCGGGGCGTTCTGTAAAGCTCGCGAGAGCGTTGTCGATCCTGATCGGCATGGCATGCAGGCGGACGGCCGCATACGGCGGCGGCGTCTGCGTGCTATCGTCGCGCTGGAGGCGCAATGCCCGTGCTTTTTCCCCACAAACCGTCGACCCTGGTCGGCGCCGTCGTGCTTGCCCTGGCCGTCTCAGGCTGTTCGAGGAATGCCCAATCGTACCTCGAGCGGGGCGACGAGTACCTGAAGACGGGGGATCTCGCGGCGGCTGTGCTGGAGTACCGCAACGCCATCGAGAAAGAGCCTACGCTCGGCGCAGCCAGGGTAAAGCTGGCCGAGGTCTACGAGCGCCAAGGCAACGGCGCAGGGGCGCTCGCCGAATACGTCCGGGCGGCAGACCTGCTGCCCAACGACGCCGCAGTGCAAGTGAAGGCGGGATTCTGGCTCGGCGGCGCGGCACGCTTCGATGAGGCGAAGCAGCGTGCGGACCGAGCCCTGCGACTGCAGCCGAAGAACGCCGACGCTCTGGTCTTGCGCGCCAACGCACTGGCCAGCCTCAAGGACCTCGATGGGGCTCTCGAGCAGATGCAGCAGGCCCTCAGCCTCGACCCACGGTCGCAGTTCCGGAGCAACCTGGGTGTCATCGAAGCGGCTCGCGGCAACCTGGCGGAGGCCGAAGCTGCGTTTCGCCAGGCCGTCCTGAGTGACCCGAAGTCTGTCGCGGCGCAAGTGGCGCTCGGACAGTTCCTGTGGGGCGCCGGCAGGGCGCAAGAAGCCGAGGCCGCCTTCAAGGCCGCGGTACAGCTGGATGCATCCAACCCGCTCCCCAATCGGTGGCTCGCGGCCTACTACCTCCGAACCAATCGTGGAGCCGAGGCTGAGCCGTACTTCCGCAAGGTGACCGAGCTGTTGGGCACCGCCGACGCCACCGTCGCGCTGGCCGACTACTACCTTTCGATGTCGCGTCCCGACGATGCGCGGAAGGTGCTGGAGAAGTTGGGCGAGAACCCTCAGTACTGGCCGCTCTCGCGAGTGCGGGTGGCCGACATTCTCCACACGCAAGGCAAGAAGGCCGAAGCGCTGGCCGCCGTGGACGAGGTCGTCGGCAAGCACCCGACTCTGGTCGGCGGCCACACCGTTCGTGGCCGAATGCTCCTCGCTGCCAATCGCGCGGATGAAGCGAGAACCGAGGCGCAGGCGGCGCTCAAGCTCGACCCGCGCAGCGTCGAGTCGCTGTTCCTACTCGGGCAGGTTGAAGAGAAGCGCCAGGATCTCGCCGCGGCGGCCACCGCGTACACCGACCTGCTGAAGATCAATCCGCGGGCCTCGGCGGCGCAGGTCCGGCTGGCGCTGGTGCAGATGCAGCGGAACGATCTCTCGGCCGCCATGCAGATGGCCGAACAAGCCGCGACCGCACAGCCCGACAACCTGCAGCCGCGGCTCGTGCTGGCGCGGGCCCTTCTGGCGCGCGGCGAAGTCGATCGGTCGACGACGATCACCCAGCAGTTGTTGCGCGACGCACCCAACAGCGCCGTCGTCCAGAACCAGGCCGGCATGCTGGCGCTGGCACGCAACGATGTGGCCAGCGCGCGCGCCGCCTTCGGGAAGGCGCTGCAGGCGAACCCGGCGCTGGTCGAGCCGCTGTCAGGGTTGGTCTCGCTGGATCTGCAGGCCAGGCAGCCCCAGGCCGCTCGCGCCCGGGTGGAACAGCGCCTGACCCAGGCGCCCAGGGATCCGCTGGTGCTCCTGCTTGCGGGCCGCACGTGGGGTGCGACCGGGGACGCGGCCGGCGCCGAGCAGTACCTGCGTCGCGCCATCGAAGCCGACCCGTCGAACCTTGAGGCCTACGGCCAGCTCGGGCAGCTGTATCTCGCGCAGCGCAAGATGGACCAGGCACTCGGCGAGTTCGAACAGATGGCGACCAAGCAGCCGAAAGCGGTCGCGCCCCGCACGATGGCCGCCATGATCCTGCAGTCGCAGGGCAAGGACGACGAGGCCCGTCGGCGATACGAACAGATTGTCGGCATGGACCCGCGAGCCGCGGTCGCCTCCAACAACCTCGCCTGGATGTATGCCAGTCGCGGCGAGCAGCTCGATCGCGCCCTGCAGCTGGCCCAGGCGGCGAAGGCCGAGGCTCCCGACGAGCCTGAAGTCAACGACACGCTGGCCTACGTGTACATCCAGAAGCAACTTCCGGCGCTGGCCATCGAACCGTTGAAGCTCGCGGTGGACAAGGTGCCGAGCAGACCGGCCTTCCACTACCGCCTGGGGTTGGCCTACGCGCAGACGGGCAACAAGGACGCGGCGCGAAAGTCGTTGCAGCAGGCGCTGCAGCTGCAGACTGACTTCCCGCAGGCCGAAGACGCGCGGAAGCTCCTCGCGACGCTGAACTAGAGGGACCCTTGATCACAAAGAGCCGGACACCTTTGCAGGTGTCCGGCTCTTTGTCGTTCACAGCGCTGGGGAGCTGACGGTCGGAGGCAATCAGGCGAGCTTGCGACGCAACCCGCGCAGACCCACGAGAGCAGCGCCGAGGAGCATCAGCGTCGTGCCGCCATCCGGCACCCGGTACAGGAAGTCCTGCGCCTTCTCCGTGCGAGCTGCGTTGGTGTAGTTGTTGAGCACGTACACCCCGAGGTAGCCCGCCTGAGCGTCGGCCTGCGCTGCCGCCGCACTGCCGAAGAAGGTGACCGCAGCCGAGTAGAACTGGTTGGTCATCAGGTCCTGGTTGCCGTCTTCGCCCTCGAGCCACCAGATCGCCTGCTGCAGCTGACCCGCCTTCACCGTCCGGTCGCCCGTGAAGTAGTTGTTGAGCGTGCCGGTGGCGAACTGCGTATACAGCCACGCGGTACCGACCGAGATGGGATCCTTGCCGCCCACGGCCTCGTTGCCGCCGCCCACCGCCGCCGAGTTCACCTTGAAATACGAAGGTGACGCCGCGTACTCCGAGGACTCGAGGCAGAACGTCTGAAAGCTCGGGTCCATGGAGCCGATGTTGCTCGACGCGGACGTATAGCCCGTGACGTTCAGGGACGACCCGAAGCCGTAAACCGTGAACTCGCCGCCGTTGCCCGTGTAGTAACCCGACTGACGGGTTTGCTGGAAGCTGCCTTCGTCGCCAATTGGACCCGCGACGGCCGAGGTCGCGGAACCTGCCAACAGAAGGAAACCAGCGGCCAGGGTCCACGTCCCAGCCGTTGCGATAGAAAAGCGTGCCATCTTCATTTGATCTTTCACTCCGGCTACCACGTCGGACTCCGCCGCCGCTGATAGCTCTTGCTGGGGAGACGTTCTACCGACACGGTTGCTACTTCCGTGCCACGAGCCTGTCGATGCTCCGACACCGCCGAAATCAACCAATAGGACCCACGGCGCGTCGGCTGAATCCCTCGGTGTTGTCGGACTTCGTAAAGAACTCCG
>DATJTM010000417.1:0-3395 GCA_035503395.1 Luteitalea sp. | reverse complement strand
GGGCTGTCGGGCGGCATCGACTCGGCGTTGACGGCGGTGATCGCCGTGGAGGCGCTTGGGCGCGACAACGTGACGGGCGTCCTGATGCCGTCGCCGTTCTCGAGCGAGGGCAGCGTCACCGACGCGCAGGCGCTCGCCGCCAGCCTCGGCATTCGCACGCACACGCTGCCGATCGCGCCGATGATGACGGCCTTCGAGGCCACCCTCGCCGAGCCGTTCGCGGGCCGTCCGCGTGACGTCGCCGAGGAGAACCTGCAGGCCCGCATCCGCGGCACGCTGCTGATGGCGCTGTCCAACAAGACCGGCGCGCTCCTGCTCACGACCGGCAACAAGTCCGAACTCGCCACCGGCTACTGCACGTTGTACGGCGACATGAATGGCGCCCTGGCCGTCATCGCCGACGTCTACAAGACGCTCGTCTACCGCATCGCCCGCTGGGTCAATCGAGGAGGCGTGGTCATTCCCGCCTCGACCATCGACAAGGCGCCGTCGGCCGAACTCCGGCCCGACCAGACCGACCAGGACAGCCTGCCGCCCTACGACGTCCTGGACGCGCTGCTGGTGCGGCACATCGAGGGCTACGCGGACGCGCGCGCGCTGATGGCGGACGGCTTCGACGAGGTACTGGTCGGCAAGGTGCTGCACCTCGTGCGCATCTCCGAGTTCAAGCGCAAGCAGGCGGCCCCCGTCCTCAAGGTCACCTCCCGGGCCTTTGGCACCGGCTGGCGCATGCCGATCGCCCGCGGCTGACGCCCGCGTCCGTGTTCGTCGTCGCGCTCGCCGGCACGGCGTGACCGCCGTCACGCCGCAGTGAGCCGTCGATTGCTCGCTAGGCAGGCCTGCCCACCGAGCGGCCCGTCTCGATCACGCAGCCTCCACGGCCCCTCGATTCAAGAACAGTCGTGCTGGTGCCGATCACACCGGCAGCCAACGGAGTGCCCGAAGGGCGCCGGACGGTCCGCAAGGGGGCGGACGCGTCATTTCACCCCGCGGCTCACATTCGATCATGCGCACGATTTTCAAGGCTCTGCTTCTCGTCGGTGCCATCGCCCTGCACGGCTCGTCCATGCCGGTCGACGCCCAGGTTCGCGGTCTCGGCCGCCTCAACGGCGTGGTGCTCGACGCCACCGGCGCCCCGGTCGGCGACGTGACCATCGAGACCAAGACGATGGACGGCGTGGCGATCAAGGCGACCAGCACCCCGGACGGCAAGTGGACCGTGGCCGGCCTCGGCAAGGGCATGTGGGAAGTGGACTTCGTCAAGGACGGCTTCGTGCGCGTCAAGGCGAAGGTCACCATCGCCACCGAACTGGCTCGGACCGAGCCGATCAAGATCACGCTGAAGAAGGCCTAGTTCACGGGCACCGCGGGCGTGCAAGCGCCAGCGGGGCACGCGACATGGCCGACATGGAGGTCCGCGGACGTGACCATCAGTCGCAAGCTTCTCTCCGGATTCGGCGCCCTGGCGCTGATCATGACGGCGCTCGGGATCAACGGGGTCCTGCGCGTCCGTGCGACCAATCAGCAACTCGAACGGGTGGCTGATCGCGCCACTCGCGGCATCGAGGCCAGCGGGACGGTGCGTTACCTCGTCGCCGACATGCAGGCGGTGCTCCGCCAGTCGGTGATTGCCGCGGCCAAGGGCGACGCCAGCGGGGCGCGTGCCGCCATCGCGGCCGCCCGCTCCGGCCAGGCCCGCCTCGACGAGACGGCCGCGCTGCTCGCCTCAGGCGACGCGACGGCCGACATCAAGCGTCGTGTCGGCGACATCCGCCAGGCGATGCGCGATCAGCTCGTCGAGGTCGACAAGATCGAGCAGTTCGTGACCAACGGACAGGCGCTCGAGGCCGCCGATGCCAGCGATCGCGCCAAGGCGTTCGGTGAGCGTGCCGCCGCGGCCGCGCGCGACATCGTCCGCATGCAGAGCGACATCATCACCGCCGAGCGGGACTCCGCCGGCCGGTCGTATCGCGTCACGGTGACGCTCCTGCTCGTCCTGTTCGCGGTGGCGATTGCCGCCTCGGGGTGGGTGCTGTTCAGCGTCCGCAGCGTGAACACGGCGCTCGAAGGCCTGACCGCGCAGCTCGGCGACAGCGCGGGCCGCGTCCTCGGTGCCGCCGCCTCGGTGCAGCACTCCTCGCAGTCGCTGTCGACTGGTGCGGTGGAGCAGGCGGCCTCGCTCGAGGAGACGTCGGCCTCGATGGAGGAGATGTCATCGATGACCCGCCACAACGCCCAGAACACGGGCGAGGCGGCGCGCCTGGTCGCGGCGGTCGAACGTCAGGTCCAGGAGTCCAACACGGTGCTCGCGTCGATGGTCTCGGCCATGACCAGCATCCAGGACTCGAGCGCCCGCGTCTCGCGGATCATCCGCACGATCGACGAGATCGCCTTCCAGACCAACATCCTGGCGCTCAACGCCGCCGTCGAAGCGGCCCGCGCCGGTTCGGCCGGCATGGGCTTCGCGGTCGTCGCCGACGAGGTCCGCAGCCTCGCGCAGCGCTCGGCTGAAGCCGCTCGTGACACCGCCGGCCTGATCGAAGAAGCGGCCACCAAGGCGCGCGAAGGCGGTGATTGCGTGAGCGAAGTGGTGTCGCGCATCAGCGGCATCACCGAGAGCATGGGCCAGGTGCGCCGGCTCGTCGACGAGGTGTCGCAGGCCAGCCGTCAGCAGGCCGAAGGCATCACGCAGGTCACGACCACGCTCACGACCATCGAGCGTGTGACGCAGGCGACCGCGCAGTCGGCCCAGGAAAGCGCGACGGCAAGCCTCGAGTTGAAGCAGATGGCCGAGCGCGCGATGCAGGCCGTGGGTTCCCTCGAGCAGATGACGACCGGCACCATGACGTTCGCCCATCACTCGACGAACCTCATCGCCCCGGCGCCGCACGCCGCGGTGGCCACGTCGTCGGCCTCCGCACTCCGCGCCGCGTAGGTCTACGTCACGGCCGGTGGAACCGGCCCGCCCCCTGCACGATGCACCGAGCGCCGCCACGCCCTCCCGCGTGGCGGCGTTTCGTCGTTCTCGGCAGCGTCTGTGACCGATCCTCATTGTTCACGGAGACAGGGCGCCTCTCTGAGGCGCGCTGTCGTTCGTCCGAGTGGTAAGTCGGACGTGACCGGTGCGGCCACGGCTCAGATGCCAGGACAGTCTCCCCAGCCCTTACGCGAACCGTCCGAAGACTTGTCCGCCGTAGCCCTGGCGAAGGCGGAAGTCGGACGGCTACGTCCGGTCTCTTCGTCTCTGTTCGGAAGGTAGGGGCGAGTATGAAGTGGCTGGCCAGTCAAGGGCAGATCCGTCCTGCCGCGGTGCGTGCGCGCCGCGTCGCAGGATGTCGTTCGTGCCACGCCCGTACGGATCGCGCTGCTCCGTTCGAGTATGCGCGCTCAGCGGC
>DATJTM010000416.1:0-4313 GCA_035503395.1 Luteitalea sp. | reverse complement strand
GTCGGGAGTCGGGAGTCGGGAGTCGGCCGATCCCGTCACCGACCGGACCGTGACCGTCGAGGTCAAGGCGGAGATCGCGAAATAGCGGCGCTTCCGTCCGACAAGTCGGATGGCTACGAATGGATTCGGCAGTCGGCAGTCGGGAGTCGGCCGTCGGCTGTCGGTTGGGAGTCGATGTCCCTAGTCCGTAGTCCGTCGTGACAGTCGAGAGTCGACAGTCGGGCGCCGGCAGTGGGAGCGTCGGCAGGCGTACGGTCGGCACTCTCAGGCGCGTTCGCAAGCACGGGTAGGCTGTAGGCCGTAGGCACGCGGCAGGCGACCAACGGCGCGCCGAACGCGCGGAAGCCGCCAGGCGAAGTACGCTGTGAGGCATGACTCGCGCGCGACTCGCTGGCTACTTCGCAGGAACGGCTGCGGTGGCGGCCCTGTTCGGCTTCCTCTTCGGCTGGTATCAGGCCTACCCTGCGCAACACTCCCGCGATCGCGCCTTGCTCAGGCTGCGGCTGTCGGAAGCCCGCTCCCGGACGCTCGACGCGCGTGTCGCCATCGCCCGCAGCAACTACGGCGACGCCACTGCGCATCTCGCCGAAGCGACGCGACTGCTGGAGGCGTTCAAGCAAAGCGACCAGGACCACCTGCCACCGACCGAGTCGGGCAAGGTCGATCAGGCCGTGACGTTGTTGCGGGAAGCGAGTGCGGGCGTCGCCGCCGCCACTGCGACGGCTCCGCCGCAGGAGAGCGCCGGACGCACCGAGCGCGCCTCCAACCTGCTCGGCGAGGTCTATCGCGCGACGCCGGAGCCGTAGTCTGACGCCCTTCGCCAGTCGGCACCAGCGCCGAACCAACCACCGGATGTAGCCGTCGAACAACCCACACCGTAGCCGTCGACCTTCAGTTCGACGGTCAGTGGTGTACGGCCATCCCAGGCGGTCGAGCTCAAGCTGGGCCGCTTCTTCCGCTGCACTCGTGACGCTCAGTAGACGAGCGCGATCTGGAGGTCGCCGACGTTGGTATCGGTCGGCCCGGTGCGCTCCAGCGTGCCGAGGCGACGATGCAGCTCGTACGAGTCGTTGCGATCGAGGGCTGCCGCCACGTCGAGTTGCAGCGACCGCGCCGTCGCCATCGTCTGCGTGTCGGCCCAGGCGCCGGCCGCGTCGGTCGGACCGTCGATGCCATCGGTGCCCAGGCTGGCAATCATCATGGGACGCGGCGACCGCTCGAGCTCGGCGAGCGCGCCCGCGACGAATTCCTGATTGCGCCCGCCACGGCCGCGACCGCGGACCGTCACCGTCGTCTCGCCGCTGCTGATCACGCACACCGGCCCTGAGCGCCCCCCGGCCGCCGCGAGTACAGCCGCGACATGGGCCGCACCCGCCTCACGCGCTTCGCCCAGCACCGCGGGACGCAGCACGACGACCTCGTAGCCCAGACGCCGTGCGTCCTCCTGGCCGCCCTGCATCGCAACGTGTCGCGTGCCGATCAACTCGTAGCGGCTGCGGGCCATCGACGCATCGCCGGGTTTGGGCGTCTCGTCCACCTCGCCGTCCACGCCGCGCTGCAGATACGCCCGTACAGATGCAGGCACCGCGCTCTGGTCGGCGATGCCTGCCACGAGACGCGCCGCGTCGACGAAGGTCGACGGATCAGCGACCGTCGGGCCGGAGCCAATCACACTCGGATCGTCTTCACGCGGCGCGACCACGTCGGAGATGGCGAGGGTGACCGTCTGTCCGGCACACGCCGCGGCGAGTCGACCGCCCTTGATGCGCGACAGATGCTTGCGCACGCAGTTGAGTTCGTCGATGGCGCGCCCGTCGTGCATCAACGCACGCGTGATCTGCTGCTTGTCGGCCAGCGAGACGCCGTCCACGGGCCGGCACAGCAGCGCCGACGCGCCACCCGACAGCAGGACCACCAACTGCCCGGCTGGACCCACAGCCGATGCCGCACGCAAGGCGGCATCCGCGGCTGCGACGCTTTCGGCGGTCGGCGTTGGGTGGCCACCCGTGTACCACTCCACGCCCGTCGGCACCGATTGCCCGCCATGCGTACCGACGCCGATGGATCGTACGGGCGTCGATGGCACCAGCGAGTACCACCGCTCGAGCATGGCCGCCGACGCCTTGCCAGCCGCCACGAGTGTGTACGGTCGATCTGCGTTGACGAGGGGGTCCTGTGCCTGCAGCGCCCGACGCAGCAGTCCCGATGCCGACACCGCCGCGAACGCGGCAGCAGCAATCGCGTCGAGATCGGCGCGAGCCCGGGATGGGAGGGTCAGTGGCAGCAGCGGTCGTCGGCCCACGCCCGTTGGGCGGTGACGTGACTGAACTGGTGGAGGATGCCGCTCACCACCTGGTCGGCACGACCTTGACGGCAGAGCAACTCGAGCTGAGCCATCGCACGGTCGAGCGCGACTTCCACGCAGGTCACGGTGTCGTGGGAATAACAGTCACGCTGGCGGTCCAGCCGGATGTGGCAGCGCTGGAGTTCTTCGCGGTAGAAATCCGCGAGCAGGGACACACGGAGCAGAGAGTCCACGTTGTTTCTGGTGTGTCGGAGCGACAACTCCCACTGTAGCGAGGCGCGGCAGCGAGTGTCAACGGGATACGCGGATCAGGACGGCAATTCCCGCGACCCCACCCACCCGGCCAGTCCACCCGCGGCCAGCGTCGCCACCGCAAGCGTAAGCATCTGCTCCCACGTCACGAACGGGGCGGACGGCAGCTCGAACGCGCGGGCCCAGGCCGCCGCCGGTCCACGTACGACGGCCCAGACGGCGAGCCGCAGCGCGATCAGCCCGACTGCCGTCGCGAGCGCCGCCTGCAGCAGGCCCTCCGCCACGAACGGCCCGGCGATCGCCCGCGACGGCGCACCGAGCAGCCCCAGCACCTCGATCTCCTGGCGGCGGGCGTAGTAGCCGAGCCGCAGCACTGCGGCCACCGCCCCGAAGGCCGCAAGCCCGAGCAGCACGGCGATGCCAGCGACGGCGCGACGCACTGTCGTGACCGTCAGCAGGATGCGGCGCAGCACCTCGCGGTCGTACGACACGTCATCGACGCCCTCGACGGCGCGAAGCCGGGTGACCAGCGCCTCGACCTGTCCCTCGGTGGCCGTTGGCGCGAGCCTCGCCTCGATCACCGATCCGAACGGCCGCTCCGGCAAGGCGTTGATGACACCAGCGAGGTCGGGGAAGTCGCCGAGCACACGCTCGGTCGCGGCCGCCTCGTCGAGGACATCGACGGTGGCCACGGCGGGGTCTCGTCGCGTCGCCTCGGCGGCCGCCGTCCGTTGCACCGTCGACGCGTCGCGCGACAGGTAGACCGAAAGTTCCGCCGCTTGCGTCATGCGGGCGGTCACGTCGCGCAACGTCGCCGAGACGGCCAGCGCCGCGCCGACGACGAACACCGCCGCCGCGAGCAGGAGCGTCGACAGTGCGGCGACCCGCCAGCGGCGAACGAGCGCCGTGGTCGCTTCCTCGAAGCAATACCGCAGGAAGCCGGTCGGATTGGCGTCTTCCCGTCGCCGCGTGCTCATGCGAGGTCCTCCGGGCCGCGCCCATCGCGGTCGCCAACCAACTGGCCACGCTGCAACTGCACGACGCGTCGATTCACGTAACCAATCAGTTCCTGGTCGTGCGTCGCCATCAGGATGGTGGTGCCAGCCGCGTTGATGGCGCGGAAGATGTCCATGACCTCGATCGAGAGGGCCCGATCGAGGTTGCCGGTCGGCTCGTCGGCCAGCAGCAGCGAGGGCTCGTTCATCAGGGCGCGCGCGATCGCGACCCGCTGCTGCTCACCGCCGGACAGCTGCAGCGGGAACGACTCCATCCGGTGCTGGAGCCCGACTTGTTGGAGCAACGCCGACGCTCGCCGCCACTGCTGCGCCTTTGGCGCGCCGGTCACGCGCGCGACCGTGGCGACGTTCTCGAACACGGTGCGCTGCGGCAGCAGTCGGAAATCCTGGAACACGAACCCGACACTCCGCCTGTACGTCTGCCTCGCGTCGCGCCCCAGCGTGGCGAGATCCACGCCCTCGACGACGACCTGCCCCGTCGTCGCCGTCTCCTCGCGCAGCAGCAGGCGCAGCAGCGTCGACTTGCCGGCGCCGCTCGGTCCGGCCAGGCAGACGAACTCGCCCTTGCCGATCGTCAACGACACGTCGCGCAGCGCGTCGGCATCAGGACCGTAAGACTTAGTGACGCTGGTCAGCGTGATCACGTGCGTGGCGCTCCCTGTCGTGGCCCGGCGTTGGTCTCGGCCAGCTCGACGCGCACCCGGCCGAAGGCGGCATCGACGTCGATCCGGATCGGCAGC
>DATJTM010000415.1:0-3021 GCA_035503395.1 Luteitalea sp. | reverse complement strand
ACGCCGTCGTAATTGAGGTAGTTCTGCTGGTTCGACTTGCCGTTGAACCGGATGCTGCTCCAGCCGCCATTGCCGTCGGTGGTGGCGCCGGGCGACAGCGTCATCAGGTTGGCGAAGTTGCGGCCGTTGACCGGCAGGTTGTCGACTTCCTCGGGCGTGACGTTGACGCCGATCTTGGCCGAGGAGGCGTCGAGGGCACGGGCATCAGCCGTGACGGTGACGGTCTCGGCCATCGTGGCGACCGACAGCGCGACATCGACCGTCTTGACCTCGCCGACACCGAGGACGACGGTCTGCTCGACCTGACGGAAGCCGTCGAGGGCGGCGCGCACCGTGTAGGTGCCGCGTGACAGGTTGGTGACGGAGAAGCGACCGTCGGCTTCGGTCACGGCGACACGCTCGGCGCCGGTATCGGCCGAGACGATCGTCACCGTGACGCCGGGCAGCACGGACTGGCTCTGATCGGCGATGGTGCCGACCAGGCGGGATTCGGTTTGTTGCGCCTGCGCGGCGCTCGACATGGCCAGCGTGACGAGGAGAGCCACGACACAACGAAGAAGTTTCATGCAGGTCCTCGGGGGTGGCGTGCACGGGATGGTGTGCACGGCAGTTCCCATCACCAGAACCCTAGAGTCGGGGTGCAACGGTGTTGTGTAGCGCCTGTTTCGCCACGGTTAAATGGCTGATCCCTGTGTGTTACGAGGCGTCTGCTACCATCCCGGGCGAGCCATCCGTGACGGTCCTTCCGACCGGCTGAGGCAGTGGCGGAGACCGATTCGGCCCGTGTGCGGCATCGCCGGTGTGTTCATCCGGGACGGCAGCCCCGTCGACCAGTCCTGGCTTGCGGCCCAGGCCGCCGCACTGTGTCATAGGGGGCCCGACGCCGACGGGTTCTTCGTCGATGCGGGCCTCGGGCTGGCCCATCGCCGCCTCAGCGTCATCGACGTGTCGGACGCCGGACGGCAGCCGATCGGCACAGAGGACGGCAGCATCCAGGTCTGCTTCAACGGCGAGATCTACAACTTCGACGAGATCCGTCGCGAGCTGCTCGAGCGCGGTCACCACTTCGCGTCGAGGACCGACACCGAGGTCATCGCCCACGCGTGGGAAGAGTGGGGACCGAAGGCCGTCGAGCGCTTCAACGGCATGTTCGCGTTCGCCGTGTGGCATCGCGGCCAGCGACGCCTGTGGCTGGTCCGCGACCGTCTCGGCGTCAAGCCGCTGTACTACACGCGTCACGACGGCCGCCTGGTCTTCGGCTCCGAGGTCAAGGCCCTGCTCGCCGTACCGGGTGTGCCGCGCACGCTCGACCCGGTCGCCCTCGACGCGTATCTCGCGCTCAACTACGTGCCCGGTCCGCGGACGATCTGGCAGGACATCGAGCAACTGCCGCCGGGGCACATCCTCACCGCCAGTGAAGCCGGGCAGACGATCGAGCCGTACTGGGACGTCCGCTTCGGGCAGCATCGCTACACCAGCCGGGCACAGGCGGTGGAGGACATCCGCGCGCTGTGCGACGACGCGGTGCGCCTGCGCCTGGTGTCCGACGTGCCGCTCGGGGCCTTCCTCAGTGGTGGGCTGGACTCGTCGGCCGTCGTCCACTTCATGCGTCCCCGGCACCAGGGCCCACTGCACACGTTCAGCGTGCGATTCGACGAGGGCTCGTTCGACGAGGGACCATTCGCGGCCATGGTGGCGCGTCAGTACGACCTGACGCATCACGAAGTCGTGTGCCGCGCGTCGGACGTGCCGGCCTGTCTCGACAAACTCGTCTACCACGCCGATGGCCCGGTGGCCGACATCTCGATGGTGCCGATGTACCGCCTTGCCGAGGCGACGCGCCAGCACGTGACCGTGGTGCTCTCGGGCGACGGCGGCGACGAGGTGTTCGGCGGCTATCCCATCTACCATGCCGACCGAGCCGCGAAGGTGTGGCGCGCGCTGCCGCGCTGGTTCCGCAACGGCTTGATCCGGCCAATCGTCGACGCGCTGCCGACGTCGACGGGCAAGATGAGCCTCGATTACGCGCTACGCCAGTTCGTGGCCGGTGCCGGCGAAGCACCCGAAACGGCGCACTACAGCTGGCGCATGATCAGCGGTGAGGACGAGCGGCGCTCGCTCCTGCGTCCTGACGTGCACGCCGCCGCCACACGCGAACACTCTCCGGAAGCGCCGTTCCTGTCTGCATACCTGCAGTCGGGGGTGACCGACCTCATGGACCGGCTGTTCTACGTCGACGTCAAGACGTTCCTCGCCGACTCGATCCTGCCGAAGGTCGATCGGATGACGATGGCGTTCGGGCTGGAGGCACGGACGCCGTGGCTCGACTACCGGATGGTCGAACTCGGTGCGCGCATCCCACCGCAGTGGAAGCTGAAAGGGCGCGACACCAAGGTGATCTTCAAGCAGGCCATGCGTGGCCTGGTGCCCGACCAGATCGTGTCGCGACCCAAGGCCGGCTTCCACACGCCGCTCGCCGCGTGGTTCCGCGGGGAACTGCGGCCGTTGCTCCGTGAGAGCTTGTCGCCAGAGGCCCTGCGGGTCCTACCGGAACTGCAGCCCGCCGCCGTGCAGTCCCTCATCGACGCCCACGTGAATGGGCGCGCCAACCACGCGTTCAAACTCTGGGGCCTGGCGACGCTCGTACACTGGGCGCGCGCCTGGCGCCACTGACCCACATGCCCGAAGCCGTGTCCATCATCGTCCCCGTCTTCAACGAGGAAGGGGCCATCGTCTCGACGATTGCCGCGATCGACGAGACGATGCGGGCGATCGGCCGTGAGTACGAGGTGCTCGTCGTGGATGACGGGTCGACCGACGGCACGGCGCAGGCGCTGACGGCGACGACGGCCCGGGTGGTGCGTCATCGCGCCAATCGTGGCTATGGCGCGGCGCTGAAGAGCGGCCTGCGGGCGACGTCGTATCCGCTCGTTGCCATCCTCGATGCCGATGGCACCTACCCGATTGCGCGACTGCCCGACCTGCTGGCCCGCGTCGCCGACGCCGACATGGTCGTCGGGG
>DATJTM010000414.1:0-2492 GCA_035503395.1 Luteitalea sp. | reverse complement strand
GCGGTAGGCATCTCGTTCCGCCAGACGTGGAATGAGCGTCGAGAGCGGCGTGACGTCCGGATGCGGCGGGCGGTCGGCGTCGCCCGGACGGGCGGCGCGGTGCTCGATGCCCTGGACGTACGTGCCTCCGGTGCCGAGGCCGAGATGGAACTCGGTGACCGCGGCCGCCTGGGCATTGGTGCGCGCCTCGAGACGCAGTTGCTGCGTCCGTCTCGGGGACACGAATCGATAGCGCACCGCCGCCTGCGGATCGTCGACCCCGTTGACCGTCCCATCCGGACGCATCCGCTCGACGTCGATCCGCTCGATCGCCGCGTCGGACTCCCACTGCTGCGCCAGGCTGATCGCCCACGGCAGCATCTGGACGGCGTCGAGGGCCGCCAGCTCCGAGTTGGGCGGTGCGGCCGTCAAGGCGAGTCGCCTTGCGGGCAGTTCCGGCAGATCTGCCGCAGTGATTCCGGTCGCGGGCATGTCTCTGGTGACACTGGGGACCGTGGCAATCGGGGGCCGGCGGCTCACCCTCCATGCCGCGACGCCGATGCCGAGCCCGACGATACCGACCACGACGCCGATGACCGCGGCAATGATGCCCAGCACACGGGCCGCCGAGCGGCTTGCGTCCGAGGCGCCGCCGACGACGAGCCGGGCGACGCGGACGCCGTGATGCGGGTCGTGCGCCATGCCACAGAAGCGGCAGGTGACGACGCCGTCGGTATCGGTCTGCGGGAGCGGAGCGCCGCATCCGGCGCACTGGCGGGGCTGCATGACGACGATTGCTGCGGCTGGGCGGTTGCGGCGAGGCTACCATGGCGGCGCCCGTGATGCCTGATGCCCTGCTCGACTTCGCCCGCGTCACCGTCATCCGTGATCGCGCCACCATCCTCGACGACTTCTCGCTGACCATCCCGCTCGGTCAGCACACGGCGGTGCTCGGCCCCAACGGCTCGGGCAAGAGCACGTTGCTCAAGCTCGTGACGCGGGAGTTGTATCCCGTGGCCCTGCCCGAGTCGTCGGTGACGATCCTCGGCCAGGACCGCTGGACCTTGTGGGATCTCCGCGCCGCCGTCGGCATCGTCTCGAACGACCTGCTCGCCACCTGCACCCGCAAGATCACGGGGCGCGAGCTGTTGCTCTCCGCGTTCTTCGGCAGCATCGGCCTGTGGCCGCATCACCACCCGACCGACGAGATGCACGCGCGCGTCGACGAGGTGCTGACCTGGCTCGGCCTGCCGCATCTCGACGGCCGCCTGCTCACACGCATGTCATCGGGCGAAGCGCGGCGCTTCCTCATCGGCCGCGCCCTCATCCATCGTCCGCGCGCCCTCATCCTCGACGAACCGATGGCGAGCCTCGACTTCGGCGCGGCGCACGACGTGCGCGCAACGATGCGCGCGCTCGCGCAGGGCGGCACCAACCTCGTGCTCGTCACGCACGACCTGTCCGACATCGTTCCCGAGATCAGCCGAGTCGTGATGCTCAAGCAGGGGAAGGTCGTGGACGACGGCACGCCCGATCAGCTGCTGACGTCGGCACGCTTGAGCACGCTCTTCGGCCGCGACGTCGAGGTGCTGCGCCGCGACGGGCACTATCACGCGTGGTGAACCACATCGGTCTTCGTCGGTCGGCCTTCGACCTTCAGCCGGCCACAAAGGGCTTGGGCCTTGGGCCCTCGGCCCTGGCAAGGCAGTAGTCGAAAGACAGAGGCAGCAGGCAGCCAATCCGGACTTCAGCTGCTGGATTTCCCTACAGCGCTGGTTCGACTTCCAGATGTGGCTCTTCGAACGCTGAGGTTGTCCGCGTCTCGGCTGTTCGAAGGTCGATCGACGAAGTCCTTCTGGGTGCAGATCGCGCGGAGGCCAAGGCCCAGGGCCCAATGACCAAGGCCCACTGATTCGGTGTTGGTACCGTCCGTGCAACTGCCGGGGCATGGCGACTACCCAGAACTCACGGCCGGCTGGCGATCGCGACCAGGCTGGCGACATCCACGAATCGATCGAAGCGACGGGCGGCACGGGCAACGAGCGTGAGGTGCTGCCGGCGGGTGCGGACCTCGACCGGCAGCCGTCGAACCTGCAGAAGGACCCCGACGACTGGACCACCGGCGACGAGTCGATGACCGACGCGCAACGCTCGTACCTGACGACACTGTCGCAGGAAGCCGGCGAGGATCCGCCGGGGGACCTGACCAAGGCCGAGGCGTCCAAGCGCATCGACGAGCTCCAGCGCGTGACCGGCCGCGGGCTCGATCGCTGATGATGGAGGGACGGGCACCGGCCCGACCACGCCACATGCCCGTCCCTTCCACTCTCGACGCCCTCGTCTTCGACGCGACGTTCATCCAGGCCCTGCCTGGCGATCCAGACACCCGCAACGTGTCACGCCCGGCGCCTGGCGTGAGCTACACCCCGGTCGAGCCGACCGCCGTGCGGGCGCCGTCGCTGCTGGCGTGGTCGGACGACATGGGTGCGCGGCTGGGTCTGGAGCGGCCGCCG
>DATJTM010000413.1:0-3717 GCA_035503395.1 Luteitalea sp. | reverse complement strand
AGCACCTGCGCGACATCTGCATCCGCCTGGCGTTGGGCGGCAGCCGCACCGACGTCGCCCGCCTCGTCATCGGCCACGGGATGGCCGTCGTCGCGACCGGTATCGCGATTGGCCTGGCCGTGGCGGTCGCCACGACGCGATTCATCGCGAGCCTGTTGTTCGGCGTCGGTGCACTCGACCCGTGGGCATACGTCAGTGCAGGCGTCCTCCTCTTCGCGGTGGCACTCGCGGCGTGCGGGTTGCCGGCCTATCGCGCCATCCGATTGCAGCCAGCGTCGGTCCTGCGCGGCGAATAGATGCGGAATCCGGCCCCGACTTCCGTCATTGGCGACTGCCGACGGTCATGCTCGGACGCGCCGGCGGCGCGACCCCACCGATATGCGTCGAGGCGTCGAGATTCGTTAGGGACCGCTCGCCGAGCGGTCCATTGATCGTCTCGGGACGTGACTGGCACGCCGTGTGCGTAACAGTGACCGGAGGTATCCAGTGCCCGAGAAGAAGACCATCGAAGCCGCGCGCCGCGCCAAACGGCAGGGCAAGTCAGCCAGCACGCAGGCCGGCGAGTTCGTACGCGAAGAGATCGATCACATTCGCGACGGTGAGCATGGAGCACGCTCGGCCAAGCAGGCAATCGCGATTGGCCTGGCCAAGGCGCGCCGCGCCGGCGTCGACCTGAAGCCGCCTGCCAAGGGCAAGACATCCGAGGCGACGCGCAAGAGTGCGACGCGTGACTACGAACGCGGCCAGTCGCACAGCACGGCGACACCGTCACGAAAGCGCTCGCAGGCGAGCAAGCGTCGGCTGAAGCGCGAGGGCACGGCCGCCGCCTCGCATCTGGCGTTGTCGCGACACGCGAAGAAGGTGGCGCGCACCCGCAAGCGCAGCGGAACCGCCGCCAAGGCGACGGCCCGCAAGACCGCGAGCAAGAAGCGGTAGCGCAGCGACGGCCGCCGCGCTATTCCCGCGACGGTGTCGGTTCGTAGTCGAGGTTCTGGCCGAGCCAGCGCTCGACCTGCGGCACCGTCAGCTGCTTGCGCACGCTGTAGTCGGCGACCTGATCGCGCTCGATGCGGCCGAGCGTGAAGTACTTCGCCTCGGGGTGTGCGAAGTACAGCCCGCTGACGCTCGAGCCCGGCCACATCGCGTACGACTCGGTGAGCTGGATGCCCGTCGTCGGCTCGACGTCGAGCAGGCGCCACAACGTGCCCTTCTCCGTGTGGTCGGGGCAGGCCGGGTAGCCCGCGGCCGGACGGATGCCGCGGTACTTCTCCTGAATCAGGTCGGCGGGCGTGAAGGTCTCTTCGCGCCCGTAGCCCCACTCGTCTCGCACCCGCTTGTGCAGGTATTCCGCGAACGCCTCGGCCAGGCGATCGGCAATCGCCTCGGCCATGATCGCGTTGTAGTCGTCGTGGTCGGCCCGGAAGCCGTCGACCAGCTCGCGCAGCCCCAGACCCGCCGTCACCGCGAACGCGCCGATGTGATCGGGCAGCCCGAGCTCCTTCGGCGCGATGAAGTCACTGAGAGACCGGCACGGCTGGTCCTTGCGATCACCCTGCTGCCGCAGGAAGTGGAATCGCGTCAGCACCTGCGTACGCGAGCCGTCCGTGTAGACCTCGACGTCGTCTCCCGTCGCCGCCGCCGGGAACAATCCGTAGACACCACGCGCCTGCAGCAGACGCTCATCGACGATCCGATCGAGCAGCGCCTGCGCCTCGGCAAACACCTGACGGGCTTGCGCGCCGTACTTCTCGTCGTCGAGGATCCGCGGGTAGACCCCCTTCAATTCCCATGTGTGGAAGAAGGGCGTCCAGTCGATGTACTCGCGAAGTGTCGCGAGCGACACGTCGTCGAGCACGTGCGCACCGGTGAACTCGGGCTGCGGCACGTCTTCCGGCCGCCACGCGATTGGCGTGCGGCGCTCACGGGCCGTCACCAGATCGACGAGCGGCTGCCGCGTCGAGCCGTAGCTGCTCCGGATGGAGGCATAGTCGGCCTGGTGCTGCGCGACGAACGCCTGCCGGTTTTCCTCGCTGAGCAGGCTCGTCGTCACCGGCACGGCGCGGCTCGCGTCGAGCACGTGGACGACCGGCTCCTTGTAGTGCGGCGCGATCTTGATGGCGGTGTGCGCCCGGCTGGTGGTGGCGCCGCCGATCAGCAGCGGCAGCGTGAAGCCCTGCCGCTCCATCTCGCGCGCCACGTGCACCATCTCGTCGAGCGACGGCGTAATCAGGCCGCTCAGCCCGATCAGGTCGGCCTTCTCGGCGCGGGCCCGTTCGAGGATCTTCTCGCACGGCACCATCACGCCCATGTCGACCACTTCGTAGTTGTTGCAGGCCAGCACCACGCCGACGATGTTCTTGCCGATGTCGTGGACGTCGCCCTTGACCGTCGCCAGGACGATCTTGCCCTGCGTCCGCACCGCCTGCCCGGCCGCCGCCAGCGACGCCTTCTCGGCCTCCATGAACGGGAACAGGTAGGCGACCGCCTTCTTCATGACGCGGGCCGACTTGACGACCTGCGGCAGGAACATCTTGCCGGCGCCGAACAGGTCGCCGACCACGCCCATGCCGTCCATCAGCGGCCCCTCGATCACCGCCAGCGGCCGTCCGAGCTTGACGCGGGCTTCCTCGGTGTCGGCGTCGATGTAGGTGTCGATGCCCTTGACGAGCGCGTGCGACAGCCGCGACTCGACCGTCCCGTTGCGCCACTCCTCGGTGCGCTTCTGCTCGGCTTGTCCGGTGGTGCCGGCCGCCTTCAGCGCTTCCCCGAAGTCGACCAGGCGCTCGGTCGCGTCGGGCCGACGATTGAGCAGCACGTCCTCGACCAGCACCTTCAGCTCGGGCTCGATCTCCTCGTACACCTCGAGCATGCCGGCGTTGACGATCCCCATGTCGAGACCGGCCGCGATCGCGTGATAGAGGAACGCCGAGTGCATCGCCTCGCGCACCGCGTTGTTGCCGCGGAAGCTGAAGGAGATGTTGGAGACGCCGCCACTCACCTTGGCGTGCGGCAGGTTCGCCTTAATCCAGCGCGTCGCCTCGATGAAGTCGACGGCGTAGTTGTTGTGCTCCTCCATCCCCGTGGCGACGGTGAGGATGTTGGGGTCGAAGATGATGTCGGAGGGCGGCACGCCGATGTCGTCGACGAGGATGCGATAGGCCCGTTCACAGATCCGGATCTTGTCCTCGAGCGTCGCCGCCTGGCCCTGCTCGTCGAAGGCCATCACGACCATCGCGGCGCCATAGCGGCGGATGAAGCGGGCGCGCTCGCGGAACGTCTCCTCGCCTTCCTTCAGCGAGATCGAGTTGACGATACCCTTGCCCTGCAGGCAGGCGAGGCCGGCCTCGATCACCTCCCACTTGGAGGAGTCGACCATGAAGGGGACCTTGGCCACCTCCGGCTCGCTCCCGAGCAGGTGCAGGAAGCGGCTCATCGCGGCGACGCCGTCGATCATCCCTTCGTCCATGCAGATGTCGATGACGTTGGCGCCGTTCTCCACCTGCTGACGGGCGATGCTGACGGCTTCCTCATAGTTGCCGTCCTTGATCAGGCGGGCGAACTTCGGCGAGCCGGCGACGTTGGTCCGCTCGCCGATCATGAGATAGCTGCCGATCTGCTGGGTGAACGGCTGGGAGCCGGAAAGCCGCAACGGACGCGGCGTGCCCGTGGAAAATTTTGGCTCCTCGTGCGGCTCGCGCGGTGGAAGCGCTGCCAGGG
>DATJTM010000412.1:0-4947 GCA_035503395.1 Luteitalea sp. | reverse complement strand
CGCGCCTGATCGGTGGCCTGATCATGGTGCACGGCGACGACAGCGGCCTCGTGCTGCCGCCCAACATTGCGCCGTATCAGGTCGTGATCGTGCCGATTCCCCGTGGCAACTGGCAGGAGACGGTGCTGCCGAAGGCACAGGCGATCCGCGATCAACTGGTCGCCGCTGGCGTGCGCGTGATGCTCGACGATCGTGATGCGTATACGCCCGGCTGGAAGTTCGCCGAGTGGGAGATGCGAGGCGTGCCGGTCCGTCTCGAGATCGGCCCCAAGGACATCGAGAAGGGCCAGGTCGTGCTCGCCCGTCGCGACACGCGTGAGAAGTCGTTCGTGCCGATGGACGACCTCGCGAGCCACGTCCCCTCGCTGCTCGCCACCATCCAGAGCGCGCTGTTCGAGAAGGCGAAGCAGGTGCGCGAGGAGCGCACGCACTACACGGAGAACTACGAGGAGTTCAAGACGCTGATGGCAGGCGCGCGTCCCGGCTTCGTCTTCGCGCCGTGGTCCGATGACCCCGCCGTGGAGGCGCAGATCAAGACCGAAACGCAGGCGACGATCCGCAACTATCCGTTCGCCGCACCGTCGTTCGAAGGCAAGGCCTGCTTCGTGACCGGCCGCCCGGCCGTCGTCATGGCCTGCTTCGCGAAGGCGTATTAGCGACTCGCGGCTGATCGCCGCGAGCCGTCTCAGGGGCAGCTCGGGGAGCTGCCCCTACCTTCACGCGCTTCAGGAGTAGCCGTCAGACGCCTCGGACGAGGCGCTTTCGAATCGCGTCAGTCGTAGCCGTCCGACTTGTCGGACGGAAGCACGCGGAACCGCCGATTGCGGTGGTAAAGGCGCCTCTCTGAGGCGCCTTTGCTGTGTGAGGTCGCCGACCGCCCGACCGGCGACTGTCCACGGCCCATTGCCGACTGCCGACTGCCGTCAAGAAGCTGTCTACCCCCACAACGCTGCGAGCGTCTCGGGCGCGCGTGCCGCAAGCTTCTTCACCGCGGCGTGCCGTTTCGTGATGCGCTCCCGCTCGACGACTGTCCGGAAGGCGGTCGTCAGCTGCCCGCGGAACCACGCGTCGTCGCTCGCCCCGTACGCCTCGGCGACGGCCTCCAGCACGGATGCGTCGCCGACCTGCTGCAGGGCCGACAGCATGCCCACGGGCGTCTGCGGACCCAGCGTCTCCAGCGTCTCCCGCAGGTCATACACGGCCAGCCGGCTGCCCCGGGCGGCCAGGGCCTGGTGCGCGGCGGCGCGCGCCACGCGCCAGGGTTCGGCCCGCTCAGGCGCCAGCCCGCGCTCGAAGTCACGCACGCGTTCGACGATGCGATGCAGGGTCGTGAGGGCGACGTCTGCGGCGTGGGCGGCGATGGCCTGCCGCAGCGTCTCGGGATCGGCGGGCAGGGCGGTGCCGGACAGCACGTCTGGCCCAGGTGTCTCGATGACCTGTTCCGGTCTCGGGCCGGCCTCGCTGCCCGATGCGGCCACGCGCAGCGCCTCCGACGGGTCCTGGCGCAGCTGCCGACGCAGCGGCTCGACGACGTCGGCTTCGTGTGAGGGCGACTGGTCCGGCGCGTTGGTGATGGCCTCGAGGGCCCGCAGGCGGACCACCTCGGGCCGGGTGGTGGCCAGCAGGGTCGCCGTGAGGGCATCGAGCGCGGCGGACGCGACGGCGGCGTCGCGCGCATCCAGCAGCGCGCCAAGAGCGTCGACCGCGGCGACCGCGACGTCGGGCGACGCGTGGTCGGCGAGCGGCCGGACGATGGCCAGGGTCGACGGGTCGCCGATGCGTTCGAGGACGCGGAGCAGGCGCGGCAGGTGAGCCTGATCGGCCGTCTTCAGGCGTTGCAGTACCTGCCGGAGCGCCGGCCGTCCGCTGATGGCGAGGCGTGCAATCGCGGCCTCGACGGCAATGCCGTCGTCGCCGTCCAGGAGGTCGTCGAGCAGCAGCTTGGACTTTCCGGATGAGGGAGGCACGAGCGGGGGCGATTGTAGCCGAACACGGCAGTGCGGCTCAGTACGACGAACGACGAACGACGAACGACGAACGACGAACGACGAACGACGAACGACGAACGACGAACGACGAACGACGAACGACGAACGACGAACGACGAACGCTCGCTTCCCGCCCCTCTTCGCAGAGGTAGGGCCCGTTGTCCCAACGCGGCCCATCGCCGCGGTTGCGCCGGGAAACGGGGAAGGACTGGCCAGACACACGAACGCCCCGACCGGCGGTTGCCAATCGGGGCGTTCGAAGACCTGCGGTGCGTGAGGCTTACTGCGTCACGCGGACCGTGAGGGCGGCGCGGCGGTTCAGGCGGCGCGTTTCCTCGCGGGCGTTGTCGTGCTTCGGACGCTCCTCACCGTAGCTCACGGTGCGGATGCGGTTGGCGCCGACGTTCCGCGACCCGAGGTAGTCGCGGACCGAGTAGGCGCGACGCTCGCCGAGCGCGAGGTTGTATTCGGCCGTACCGATGTTGCAGGTGTGGCCCTCGACCTCGATGTTCAGCTCGGGGTTGTCCTGCAGCGCCTTGATGGCCTCGTCGAGGATGCGGGTCGCTTCCGGCCGCAGCGTGTAGCGGTCGAAGTCGAAGTGGACGTCCTCGAACGTGTAGTCCTTGATGGCCGGCTTGACGACCTGGATCGTCACGGTATCGGTCACCGTGCCGCCCTTGCCATCGCTCACCGTCACCGTCGTCGGCACGGGGCCTTCCTGCATTGGCGCCGTCCAGAGGCTCTCGCGGTCGCCCGGGTTGGCGAACTGGCCAGCCGGCGCGGTCCACTTGTAGGTCAGCGGATCGCCGTCCGGATCGCTCGCATCGGCGGTTACCGTGGAGCTCTTGCCGACTTCCACCGTGCAGGGGTTGCAGCGCGCCTTGACGGTCGGCGGGCGGTTCTCCTGGACGGACGGTGGGGGCGGCGGAGGCGGCGGCGGGGGCGGCGCCACATAGATGCGGACGCCCGGGTGGTAGCCGATGCGGATCTGGCCGCTCAGGCGGTCAGCCGTTTCGGACTCGTAGGGCCCGAACTTGTCGCGGCCGTCGTGCGCCAGCGCATAGACCAGGCCGCCACCGACGAAGAAGCCCTTCGAGCTGACGTAGGTCAGGCCGATGGCGCCGTCGAGCGGGCTGCGCAGGTTGAAGATACCGGTCGGGCTGGTGCCGTCGAACGCCGTCAGGCCACCGGCCGTGATGGTGTCGTCGAAGTAGCGCTCGCCGAACAGTTCCGCCGTGAAGCGGAGGCCGCTGCGGCTCGGCAGACCGAGACCGACGCCGTAGCGCAGGCCGTTGCTCTGGTCGCTCTGCTCCGCGTCGGCGCGCACCGCCACACCCACATAGCCGGAGAGGTCAGCGCGCTGACCCACTTCCTTGCTCAGGATGTAATCGATGAAGAAATCGGCCTGGCCGGAGCTGGTGCCCTTGTCCGTGCTGCCCGTGGGCAGCTTGGCCATGGCACGGAGGGCCATCGCCAGCGGCTTCTGGTCCGCCTCCGACAACAGGTTCACCTTGCCGCCGACGTACAGGTCGCCGATCGTCGTGCCCGACCAGGGCTGACGCACGCGCGGGTAGTCGTTGAGCGGACCACCGGCGTCGTTGCCCGGGATGAACACCGGCCGGATGTCACGGTCGATGCGGGTGACGGTCGAGAGCGCAGCGAACAGCTCGGCCCGCCCGCCAATGCCGTACCCGAAGGTCACCGGCACGAACGAGATGTCCGAGAACCCTTCCTGGCGGTCGAAGTTCGTGTAGTACGCGCTGGCCGACCAGCGGCCCTTCGGCAGCACCTCGCCGATGGGGACGAACCACAGGCCGGAGTCGCCCTGGAACGTCGTGGTGGCCGGTCGGGTTTCGACCTCCAGCGCCGCAGCGGGCGGGGTGGCCGGCTGCGCGGCGGGGGTAGCCGGCTGCGCGAACCCTGCAGGCGCAGCCATCGCCATTCCGAGTACGGAGGCGAGACCAACCCTGAAGAGGCGTGTCATGAGCATGTCCTCGATTTCAAGCTAACCAACTCAACCAACAAAAAATGCAACGACCCATACTACCGACGGGTTGTCCACCCGTCAAACCGATCCGTAAGTCAACGCGGACCGGCCAGCACGGGTGCGACTCGTGAACAGTTCCTTACCGCTGCAAGACGCTCGCCATCTGGAGCCGATCAGGACGACCGATGTCGATGCCGCAATCGGCATCAGGCTTCGGCGACAGCAGTCCGTTTCTTGAACACGAACGCCACGAGGATGCTGAAGGCATACAGCCCGCACATCGGGATCGCCACCAGGAACAGCGACAGCGGGTCGGATCCCGGCGTCACGACGGCCGCCACGACGAAGATGATCAGGATGGCGTATTTCGTGTGCTTGATGAGGAAGCGCGGGGTCACGAGACCGACCCGGGCCAGGAACATCACCAGCGTCGGCATCTCGAAGACCGCGCCCAGGCCGAGCGCCATCCGGACGTAGAGCGAGAACACGGGCTCGATGCGCGGGGCGAATTGCAGCGTGTCGCTGGCAAAACTGCCGAAGAAGGTCCAGGCAGCGGGGAACGCCACGTAGTGCGAGAAGGCGCAGCCCAGCGTGAAGAAGATGGTCGACATCATCACGAAGGGAATCGCGAACCGCTTCTCGTGGGCGTACAGCCCTGGCGCGATGAAGGCCCAGAGCTGCCAGAGCAGAATCGGCAAGGCGATCAGCAGCCCGGCCAGGGCCGCCATCTTCATGTACAGCAGGAAGGCTTCGGTCGGCTCGGTGTAGATGAGCTTACCGCCGCCCGGCAGCACCGCCTGCAGCGGCGCCATGATGAAGTTGTAGATGCGATCGATGAAGATGATCGCCACCACGAAGCCGAGGATGACGCCGCCAAGCGCCTTGATCAGTCGCTGCCGGAGCTCGTCGAGATGCTCCAGGAACGACATCTTGCCGCCGACGCTTTCGTCCTCCTCGTCGTCATCGTCGAAC
>DATJTM010000411.1:0-2897 GCA_035503395.1 Luteitalea sp. | reverse complement strand
GATCCTGCTGGGGCTGTTGCTGCTGTCACTTGCGCTGGGCGACTGGCTGGCGATCCCCGAGCGGCTGTTCCAGGCGTCGGGCATCATCACCGGGCCCTCGTACACCGACGTGCACGCGCGCATCCCGGCGCTGCGCGTCCTGGCGGGCGTGGGCGTCGCCGGCGCGATGCTGGCGCTCTACCAGGCGCTGAGCGTGCGGCTGTGGCCGATCGCGGTGGCCCTCGGGAGCTATGTGCTCGTCTCGCTCGGCGGGACGACCTACGCCGCGGTGATCCAGCGGTTCGTCGTGGCCCCCAACGAGCAGGTGCGCGAGACGCCGTTCATCGAGCACAACATCGCGGCCACCCGGGCCGCCTTCGGCCTCGACGCGGTCGAGGAGCGATCGTTGTCGGGCGATGCGACGTTGACCCGGGCCGACCTCGAGAAGAACACCGACACGATCGACAACGTGCCGCTGTGGGATCACCAGCCGCTGCTCGACACGTTCTCGCAGATCCAGGAAATCCGGACCTATTACGACTTCGTCTCGGTCGACAACGACCGCTACACGATCGACGGCAAGTACCGCCAGATCATGTTGTCGGCCCGCGAGCTCAACTCCGAAAACCTGCCGAACCGCACCTGGATCAACGAGCAGCTGACGTTCACGCACGGTTACGGGCTGACGCTCGGACCGGTCAACGAGGTCACGCCTGAAGGCCTGCCGATCCTCTTCATCAAGAACCTGCCGCCCGAGTCCAGCGGCGACCTGAAGGTCACCGAGCCGTCGATCTACTTCGGCGAGCTGTCCAACGACCACGTCTTCGTCCGCACCAATACCCGGGAGTTCGACTACCCGTCCGGTGAGGACAACGTGTTCACCGAATACAAGGGCCACGGCGGCGTGCCCATCGGTTCGTTCTGGCGCAAGCTGCTCTTCGCGATCCGCTTCGGCTCCGGCAAGGCGCTGCTGTCGGACGACCTGCGGGCCGACAGCCGCGTGTTGTACTACCGCCGCATCAGCGAACGCGTGCGCAAGATTGCGCCGTTCCTGTCCTACGACCAGGATCCGTACCTGGCGATCGCCGACGGACGCCTGTTCTGGATTCAGGACGCGTACACCACGAGCAGCCGCTATCCGTACTCCACGGCCGTCGCCAGTGGCGCCAATGCCTCGCTGGCCAACGGCGGCGTCAACTACATCCGCAACTCGATCAAGGTGGTGATCGACGCCTACCACGGCGACACGCAGTTCTACCTGGTCGATCCCACCGATCCGATCGCACAGACCTACGGCCGCATCTTCCCTGGGTTGCTGCGACCACTGACCGAGATGCCGGCCTCGCTGCGCCAGCGCCTGCGCTATCCGCAGGACATCTTCGCGGTGCAGGCGAGCCTGTTCGCCACGTATCACATGCAGAGCCCGGCGGTCTTCTACAACAAGGAAGACCAGTGGGAAGTGCCCTCGATCGACATCGAGGACCAGCCGGTCCGCATGGAGCCGTACTACACGATCATGAAGCTGCCCGGTGAGCGCGGCGCCGAGTTCATCCAGATGTTGCCGTTCACGCCGCGGCAGAAGGACAACCTCGCGGCCTGGATGATCGCGCGCAGCGACGGCGACAACTACGGCAAGCTCGCGGTCTTCCAGTTCCCCAAGCAGAAGGTGGTGTTCGGGCCACGGCAGGTGGTGGCACGGATCAACCAGGACCAGGCGATTGCGCCGCAGATCACGCTGTGGAACCAGCAGGGGTCGAAGGTGATCCAGGGCACGTTGCTGGTGATCCCGATCGAGGAGTCACTCCTCTACATCCGGCCGCTGTACCTGCGCGCGTCCGGCGGACAGATTCCCGAGCTCAATCGCGTCATCGTGGCCCATCAGGATCGCATCGTGATGGCCGACACGCTGACCGACGCGCTGGACCGCATTTTCCCGCGCAATGGCGAGGCGCCGCCGCCCGAGGACGACGCCGCAAAGCTCGCGGCGGCACTGCTGGCCGCGCAGCCACAGCCGGGCGCCACGCCCGGCAGCACGCCGGGGACGACGGAGCCGACGACCGGCCAGCCCGGCGTCAAGCCGGCCACACCCGGCACACCGCCTCCAGTCGCGGCGCCGCTGCCGGCGCTGCCGACCTCGCCGGCCAACGCTACCATCCGCACGCTCGTGCAGCAGGCCGAGGACCACTACCGCCGTGCCATCGACGCCCAGCGCGCCGGCGACTGGGCACAGTACGGCGAGCAGATCCGCCGACTCGGCGACGTGCTCGCGCAGTTGCGCGAAGCCGAGCGGGGCAGCGGGTCGACGCAGAGGTAGGTCTCAACACCGCCCGTCCTTCGTCGTTCGTCGTTCGTCGTCGAGATTGGGCTGTTGGTGGTGCGGAGTTTGCAGAATCCAGGCACGTTCGCGCGAAATCTCGCGCTTCTTACTCGTCCCATCGGGGACGTGCCTGGAGGTCTTACATGGTCCGTATTCTTCGTGTCTTCGCCCTTGCCGCGGCCTGCGCCGGCAGCCCCGCCCTTGCGCACGCTGACGAGCCCGCGGCGGCTCCGGTGACACCTGCACCGGGCGTGCTGCAATCCGCTCTGGCGAAGGCGTGGTCGCAACCCGCCGACGCCCCGCAAGCGGCGCGCGTCCAGTCTCGCCGTCGCGCGTCCTCGGCCGGCCCCAACATCGAAGCGGTGGGACTTGGTGGCGTGGCCGGGCTCTCCGAATTCGAGATTGGCCCGAGCTTCCGCTACTGGGCCACCGAGCGCTGGGGTGTGCAGGCGCACCTCGGCTTCGGCGGCGACGATGACTTCCTCGGCGACGACGTGCAATACATGCGCTTCGAACCGACCTTCATCGTGGCGATCGGCGACTTCGGGAACGGCGAGGTGAACGTGCGCCCGTATGCCGGCGGTGGCCTGCGACTCGTGCG
>DATJTM010000410.1:0-9111 GCA_035503395.1 Luteitalea sp. | reverse complement strand
CTTCGGCTTCGGCGGTGGCGAGGCGGGCCGCCGTCGTGTCGAGCGACGCCGAGAGTTGCGCCACGTCGCTGCGCAGGCGGGCGGCGTAGATCCCGAGACCGATGGCCAGCAATGTCGATGCGGCCGCGAGCCACCAGCCCGCCGTCGCCCACGACGTCGCCGGCCCACCAGCCGTCGACGCACGTGGCGCCGTGGATGCCGGGGGCGCGTCAGCAACCCGCGCCCCGGCGTCGCCAGCAATCGCCAGCACGCGATCACGCAGTGTCGCCGGCGGCTCGACGATCGGAATCGCCACTGTCAGCACCGCGACCGCCTCGCGGAGCGCGCGCAACTGCGACTGCGCGGCCGCGTCGGCGGCCACCCATGCCTCGAGGGTCGGGCGTTCGCCCTCGGGCAGCGTGCCCAACGCGAGTTCGGCGAGCGCGTCGTAACGCGGATCGCTGCCTGGCGTGGTCATGGCTGCCCTCCTCCGAATGCGGCACGCAGCCGCAGCAACCCGAGCCGGATGCGGGTCTTGACCGTCCCGAGCGGCTGCTCCAGCCGTTCGGCCACTTCCGAGTGGGTGAGTCCTTCGTAGAACGCCAGTTCGATCGCGAGGCGCTGTGTGGCCGGCAGTTCGTCCAGCGCCGCCCGTACCCGAACGACCTGCTCCTGGGTGAGAAGCGCGAGGTCAATGCCGTCGCCCTCGTCAGACAGGTCGCGCAGGACGTCGGGATGATCCTCCCGCAGTCCCGGTCGTCCTCGCCGCAGCCGCACGCGATCGATGGCGCGGCTGCGCGTCATCATCAGCAGCCAGGCGACGACGACACCACGAGAGGTGTCGTAACGAGCGGCCTGCCGCCACGCCTGTGCGAACACGTCCTGGACGACTTCCTCGGCGTCGCCCTGATCACGAAGGATCCGGAACGCGAGCGAGAACAGCGCCCGACCATGCCGATCGTAGAGCTCCGCCAGCCCTGTCGCATCGCCCTCGGCCATGCGTCGCATGGCCTCGGCGTCTGCTTCACGCTGCGGCGGCGTCAGCCCGGCGTCTGCCGCCAGGGCGACCAGCACCCACATCAGCGCTCACACCTCGTCTTACGCACAGACCGTCAGTCTAGATGTATTGGCGGGAAAGACCGAATCTCGGATCGGGGAGCGGGAACCGGGGACCGGGGACCGGGGACGGTAACCGGCAGTCGGCAGTCGGCAGTCGGCAGTCGGCAGTCGGCAGTCGGCGAGTCGGCAACCGACGACTGCCACAGTAGCCGGCGGACTTTGTCCGCCGGTCACCGCATACGCGTCGCGGCCGCGCGCCGGCCGGACAAAGTCCGGCCGCTACACCTGCGGAGCGGGGGCGGCTGTCGGTCAGGGAACCGCCCGACAAGTCGGGCGGCTACGCAATGTGACGGTACGTCGCTGTGCGGCCACGATCGGCCGTCGCCGACTGCCACACGTCGCCGGCGGACTTTGTCCGCGGTCACCGCGTATGCGTCGCGGCGGTCACGACGGGGTTGGGTAGGGACGCGCCGCCGGCGCGTCCGCGCACACGGCCGGCTGGGCGAGCCGGCCCTACCGAACGCAGGCAGCTGCTGCCGTTCAAAAATCTGGAGGTCACGCAACGCCACATGACGCCACTGACCGTCGCTGACGGCCGGCTTGGGACAAGCGGCCCTACCTGCGTGGGCGATCTGTCGTGTCTCGGCGAGACACTCAGGTAGCCCGTAGGCTGTAGGCTGTCTACGACAGAAACGTGAGCCCTGGGTTACGGAAATCGCCGCCGAGGACGGTGGCTGAATCGGCGCCCAGCCAGTTGTCGAGCACGCGGGCGTACACCGAACGGAAGTCTGTCTGGTACCGCACGTCGCCGTTGCTGCTCTCGAGGGTCGGATTGCCCGGCGTGTCGCGCAGGTCGGGCGCGGTGCCGAACAGGCCGCCGCTGACGCCGCCGCCGAGCAGCATCATCGTGCTGCCGGCGCCGTGGTCGGTGCCGTTCGATCCGTTCTCGTACACGCGACGGCCGAACTCGGAGAACTGCAGGACCAAGGTATCTCCCAACAGGCCCTGATTGCGGACGTCCGTGTAGAACGCCAGCAGCGCATCGTCCATCGTCCCCATCAGACGGTAGTAGGCGCCGGTGTCCTGATTCGGATTCTGCGACGCGTGCGTGTCGAAGCCGCCGGTCTGCACCCAGAACACGCGCGTGCCGATGCCACGGGCCATCGAACCCGCCACGGCGCGCAGCGCGGAGCCGAGGCCGGTGTTCGGGTAGGTCACCGTCGGCGCGTACTGCGCGACGGAGGCTACGCGATCCAGCGTCTCGAACGCGGCCTGCGCGGTGCCTGAGACGAAGGACAGGTGCGGTCGATCGACGGGCACGTGCGACGCGATCTTGGTGGCCGCCTGCCGCGCGTAGAGCGCTTCGTTGCCGCTGTTCGGGCTCGCGAACGCATAGGTGCGCGGATCGGGAATCGCCGGCACGCCGACAAAACGCGACAACAGCGTTCGCGGCGTTTCGCGCACGGTGTTCCAGCCCGTCAGGGGATCGAGCGGCTGCGGCAGCAACTCGAGATAACGTCCGAGCCAGCCCGGCCCGGAGGGATTCGACGGATCGGCCGTCGACCAGATGTCGGTGCCCTGGAAGTGCGATCGGCTCGAGTTCGGATAGCCGCTGCGCTGGATGACGGCGAGGCGCCCCTGGTCGTAGATCTGCTTGAGGCCGGTGAGGCGAGGATGCAGCCCGATACCCGTGCCACCAGCGTCGGTGCCGACCTGCAGCACGTTGCCCGCCGGAATCGCGATCGTCGGACGACGCTGGTAGTAGCCCGCGTTGGTGTAGGGCACGACCATGCTCAATGCGTCGTTGCCGCCACTGAGATACAGCACCACCAGGTTGCGGGCGCGCGCGCCCTGCGCCCGCGCGATGTCGGACAGGAAGGCCGGCGCCGCGAAGCTGACGGTGAAGGCGGCCACGCCGCCCTTGATGAACTGACGCCGGTTTGGAGTCATCTCGTAATGCGCAAAGCGGAAATGCGGAATGTCGGAATCCAGCGCGTCGATCGCACGGCATGTTCAGCCGTGCCGCGCCCGACAGGATGTCGCTGTCTCAGCGTTGGGACCAGATGATGGTGTGCATGATGTCGTTCCCTTTTCCGGGCGCCTCAGAGAGGCGCCCCTACCTTCCCAAAGACAGGCCGCCCGTCCGTCCCTACCTGTTGGCGTTCGACCTTCCGAAGGCCGACGGCCGAATGACGAAGGCCGGTCCTTACACGAACTGATACTGCGGCGACGCCAGCACGAGGTGCGTGACGCCGGCGCTCTTGGCCAGCAGTTCGTTGTCGGATCCCGTCCAGTTGGTGCCCGCTCGCAGATAGCCGAGCAACTCGTTGTACGGCGCCGAATCGAACGGCATCGGCGACAGCCGCTCGAGCGTGAACGCCAGCACCGACTGCGGTGACGCCTTCGACGCACGCGCCGCTTCACGCAGGTTGAAGCGCTGGTTCTGCGTGAGCGTCGCCGCGAAATTCATCCGCGCCAGCATCCCGCCGGTCGAGAACCAACCGGCGCCGGTCTCCCAGCCGTTGACGTCTGGCGGCTCGAACAGCTGCTGGCCCATCGCCAGCATCGGGCTCAGCGCGCTGTCCACCGAGAAGCCCGCCCATCCGGTTTCCTTGATCGCCTTGACGACGAACTCGACCGGCCAGGCGTAGCGCGTGAAGTAGTTGGTCTCGTCCTGGAACTCCGGCGACAGCATCACCTGCAGCACCACGCGCCGCATGTCGAAGTTGGTCGAGTAGTACGTGTTCGCGATGCGATCGACGAACGACTGCGGCGCCGGATTGAGCTCGGACACGAAGTAGGCGTACAGCTTGCGCGCCAGCCGGGGTCCGGTCTGCGGGTGACGACAGCACGCCATCAGGAAGTCGAGGCCTTCCTGCTCACCGTTCGAGGTGATGGTCTTGCCGCCGCCGCTGTAGATGTCGAAGGTGAACGTCTTGCTGCCGGTGTCGTGCCGGTCGGCGCGATACAGGTAGTTGTAGGCGAGCGTCGGGTCGTTGACCTGATTGGTGCCACGCGCGCCCACCGACAGGTTCCAGCCGGTGAACACCCGCGCCGCCGCCTTCACGTCGTCTTCGGTGTAGTTGTTCGGCGCGTTGTCCGACGGGCGGATGCCCATCGTGAATAGCTCCATCACCTCGCGCGCGAAGTTCTCCTGCGGCGTGCCACGCACGTTGAGGCGGCCGTCCAGCCACACCAGCATCGCGGGGTCGCGCGCCACCGACACCAGCAGGTCGTAGAAGCTGCCGAGCGCCTTCTGCCGGAAGAGTTCGATCTGGCCGACCGGGCTGGTCTTCGGCCCGTTGTACGCGTCGGTCGCGGCCAGCATGCGGGTGGCGATCGTGCCGCCGTAGGTGTCGCTGATCTTGCTGTACGCGGTCGCGAAGTGATGGTGCCAGAAGAGCGCCATCTTCTCCTGCAGCGGGCGCCGCGTGTGCACCATGCGGAACAGCCAGCGCTGCCGCGCATCGGTGATCGACGTGTCCGGCAGGAACTGCGTCCGCGTGGTGATGCCGACGTGGCCTGGCACACCGATCCGCTGATCGATGTCGTCGGGCGCCTGCTCGAAGAACACGAGCAGGTCGACCGCGGCCTGGTAGCCGATCTCCGACAGCTCGGCCACCTCGTCGGGACTGCCTCCGAACCCGGCCCGCCGGAGGAGGTGTTCGATGCGCTCTTCTCGTCTCGCCATGTTGCGCAGTTGCCCTATGAAGCAAGGTCCGTACCCGGAAGGAACGGCCAGGCCCTGTCGGAAGGAATGGAGGAATTGTGCGCCGACAGGCCAGAAAGTAAAAGGCCGCCGGCGTCGGGGGACGCGCGGCGGCCGGACAGAAGTGTCAGCGAACCGACCAATAACAGGAGACCAGGAGAACAGTCTTCCTGCCCACCTGTGGTCCTGTTCTCCCCTTTCCTGACTCCTGATTTCCTGCGTCCTGCTCTACTTCCTGCCGAGGCTCAGCAGGTTCGCCGTCAGTGCGTAGGCGCCGTCGGTGCCGGCGGGCAGCTGCCGCCAGAGGTTCAGGCCGACGTAGATCCAGCGGCCCTTGCCGACTGTTGCCTCGACGAGCGCGCCGCGCTTGGGGCCGGGGTTGTTCGGGAACGGGTCGGCCATCTCGACCAGATCGACGTAGCGCTTGTCGGAGGTGTCGCTGCCGAAGAAATACAGCCCGCGCTCCTGAACCCAGTTCTTCCAGTCGGCCTCACCGATGCGGTTGGGCGTCGTGAAGATGGGGTGGGTCGGCACGAGCACCTTCACCGCGGCGGTCTCGTCGGTCACGCGGTCGGCGTTGAAGCGGCCGAACGGACTCGCGGTCTGGCTGGCACGGCCGACCGTGCCCGGATAGGGCCCGTACTGCGCCTCGTTGAACTCGTACTTGTTGTACTGGACGATCACGGTGCCGCCCTGCGCCGCGTAGTCGAGCAGCCGCTGGTTGTACGCGCGGAGGTCGCCGCGACGTTCGTACGCCCGCACGCCCGTCATCACGACCGAATACTTTGAGAGGTCGGCCGAGGCGAGCTGCTCCGGCGTGAGGAACTCGACGCGCGCGCCGAGCTGCGTGAGCGCCGGCGGCACCTGATCGCCGACGCCCATGATGTAGCCCACCGTCACGTCGGTCACTGGCGCCAGGTCCAGCACCTTCAGGCTGCCGGCGGCATCGGCCACGAGATGGCGACGGCTGATGTGCGGGTACTCGATGGCGTCATAGCCCTTGTCGAACGTCTGCCCGCCCCGCGCGGCCACGGCACGCACGTCGTACCGGCCCGGCCTGGCGCCGGTCGCAGGCGCGATTGCGAACCGCACCTGGCGAGCCTCGTCCTCACGCGCGAAGGTGACCGTCTCGGTCGCCGGCTGCGCCGTCCAGCCCGTCGGCAACTGCAGCGAGACATCGGCCTTGCCGCCACCCTTGGCGTGGTTGGTCACCGTGACCGTCAACTCCTGTCCACGGCTGCCGCGCGGGAAGGCCACCACGTCGGCGCCGAGCCGGACGGCCAGCGCCGGCACTACGAGCAGCTCCTGTCGCTTCTCGCCCGAGAACACGTTGCCCTCGTGGCGGAACTGCACGGGATAGCTCACCACCTGATCGAGACCGTCGATCGTGTAGGTGACCTTGGCGACGAACGGCGTCGGCTCGAACGGCAGACCGAAGGGCGCCTTCGGATCGAAGTCGTAGTAGTCGCGGTCGGGCAACCGCTTCCAGTACGCGCTCGTCAACTTCGACGCGGCGGGCACCGTCACCGGCGCCTCGCACACGTACGGCCGGCCGGTCTCGATCGCCTTCGCCTCGCATGGTGCCGTGCCCTCGAGTCCTTCGAGCGTCACGCCCTTGACCGACACGCCTTCTCCACCCGCATACGCACGCATCGTCAGCTTCACCGGCTGCCCGCCGACGATCAGACCGTCGTCTGCGAGCACGTCAGTGCGCAAGCCCGCGGCCAGTCGCATCACCTCTTCCGCCTGCCGTTCCTTCTGCGCGAGCCGGAAGTCGACCTCGTAACGGGCGTCCTCGTCCGGCTGCATGTTGGGCAGCTGCGTGCGGAGCGCGCGGATGGTCGTGAGCACCTGCGGCAGCGCCGCGCGCACGCCGGCGACGCCCTTCGTCTCGAAGGCGAACTGCGCCGCCTTGACCTGCCCGTCGAGCGCATCGATGGCGAGTCCCAGCGCTGGCGAGCCGCCCTTGCCGAAGCGGCCGAGGCTCCTCAAGCCGGTGTCGATGCCGGCAAAGAGGTCCTTGTTCTGGTCGGCCTTCGGGGTGGTCAGCACGGTGTCCTGCAACACGTAGGCGCGCGGCTGCGGCCCGGGCAGCGTCTGCACCTGCGGCATGCCCTGGCACATGTGCATGCTGCGGGCCTCGGCGCCGAGCTCGTTGTACGTCCGCCCGATCAGCGGATCGAAGTGGTTGCCGTCGACGCGGCACACCTGTTCGGCCGGCACCTTGTCGGGCGCTCCGAAGAAGCTGCCCGTGTAATAGAACTTCGACGCCTGCCACGGCCGCAGGCCGGCCTTGATCTGTTCAGGGAACTTCGTTGGATCGGCCGCGAGCCGGAACGCCTCGGCGGTGATCGCCGACGACGCCTGATGGTGCTGGCCGCCGCCCTGCGTGTGGTCCCACAGGAAGCCGACGATGACGTCGGGCCTGATCGTGCGAATCCAGTAGACGTAGTCCTCGGTGATCTTGTCCTTGTGCCAGCGCTCGTAGGTCTCGTCGCGGCTGAACGAGAACCCGAAGTCGACGGCGCGCGCGAAGAACTGTTCGGCACCGTCGACGCGATGCGCCGCCAGCAACTCCTCGGTGCGCAGCACGGCCAGCGATTCGAAGATCTCCGGCCCAATCTCGTTCTGGCCGCCGTTGCCGCGCGTGGCCGTGACCAGCGTGGTGCGCATGCCGTGCTGGTACTTGTAGCGGGCCAGCAGCGCGTTGTTCTCGTCGTCGGGATGCGCCGTCGTCATCATCAACGAGCCGACCGTCGACAACTGGCGAAGCGCGAGCCCGAGTGCGGCATGGTTGGGCCGCTCGGCCACGGGCTGAAAGCGATACTGCGTGTGCGCGGGCGCGGTCAGCGTCAGCGCGAGCGCAGCGCAGGCAAGGGCTGCGAGCGATCGGGATGCGGATGTGGGCATGAGTGTGGGCCGGGGGAGGGCGAAGTGGGTAGGGACGCGCCGCCGGCGCGTCCGAACTGAGCCCGGACGCCTCGGCGAGGCGTCCCTACCTATACCGCAGAAGGGCCGGGCGCGAAGCCGTCCCTACGTTTATCTCAGAACGAGAACTTGAAACCGAGCTGGAACTGGCGCTGCTCGTAGCCGGCGGTCGGCACGAGCTGATCGCTGCTGGTTGGCAGGGCCACCGTCGGCTCGCCGAGCGCATTGGTCGCGAAGATGCGGTTGACGGCCGACGTCTGCACCGTGTTGAACAGGTTCTTGAACTCCGCCGCAATCTCGACGCGCCGGCTGCCGCCGAGCGGAATGAAGCGCGAGTACCGTGCGTCGACGTTGTAGCGGGCCGGCAGGTACAGCGAGTTCCGGCCGACGAACAGGGGCCGATCGGCGAGCACGCCATCGCCATTCAGGTCGGTGCTGCTGCGGATGTTCACCGGCAGGCCCGAGTTGAACTGCAGCATCAGCCCGAGCTGGTTGCCGTTGACGATGGCACCGAGCACGCCACCGACGCCGTCGAACCGCGGCTGCGCGACGATGCTGCCGGCAAAGCTGTGACGCGTATCGAGCGCGTTGGGGCCCTCGTCGCGATCGAGATTGCTCGGGTCGCTCACGCCATCGTCGCCCTGCACGGAGAGGGCGGTGGTGAGCGGCGCGTTGTCGGTGCCCTTGCCGAGCGTGTAGTTCAAGTCGAACTGGATCCCGCGGCTGAGGCGCTTGCCGAACTGCAGTGCGACGGCGTTGTAGGTGGACTGGCCGCGCGACTGCACGACGTTGATCTGATTGAAGCGCGGATCGAGACGCGTCTGCTCGTTGATCGTCGCGCTGTAGACCGGACGGCCGTCGGCCAGCGTGCTGGTCGGATTGATCGGGTTGATGTTGACGATCACCGGCAGCAGGTTGCCGCGGACGTACGTGTAGCCCACCGAACCGTAGAAGTTCTGGCCGAAGGCGCGTTCGTACTGCACGTTGTTCTGCCACGTGCGGGCGACCTGGAAGTCCGGGTCGACGGTCGTGATCGACTGCCGCGGCAGCACGAACCCGGGCGGCAGATCGGCGAGCGAGCCCGGGAACGCCGGCGCGTTGGCGGCGTTGCCGGCCAGCGTCACGTTGATGCGCTCTGGATTGCCGTTGGCCTGGATCGACGTCTCGTAGGCGCCGAGCAACATCTGGTCGTACATGATGCCGGAGCTGGCGCGCACGACCTGGCGACGATCGGCCCCGAACGTGTAGGCGAGGCCGAAGCGCGGGCCGACGTTGTTGCCATCGTCGTTGTACTGCTGCGAGTACGAGAAGGGCGCGCTGGGGTCACCTTCCGGGTAGTTGTAGAAGTCGTAGCGCAACCCGTAGATGAACTTCAGGTCGGGCGTGACGCGCCAGTCGTCCTGCACGAAGAAGCTGTAGCCGGACGACGTCATCGC
>DATJTM010000409.1:0-4243 GCA_035503395.1 Luteitalea sp. | reverse complement strand
CATCGACCGGCGCACACGCCGCTTCACGGCGGCCTGGCACGGCCGCCGGATCGGATGACCACGATGACCACCGACCGGCAGAAAGTGTTACCGATCTATCCGGTCTAATCCGTTACCCATGTTTCCGGTTGCACAGGGTACCGGGTACGGACGGCAGTCGCCAGTCGGCAGTCAGCGCGGTCCGCCAAGCGGCGGAGGCAGGCTACCGCGCACCGAGGGTGACGGTCGCTGTGGTCCGCGTGCCGTCGCGCTCGAAGGCGACGGCAACCGACTGACCGGGCGCCAGGCCGCGCAGCACCTCCGAGTACGCCGCGAGCGACGCGAGCGGCGTGCCGTCCATCTCGACGAGCACATCGCCCGCACGCATGCCGGCCTGCTCGGCCGGTGAGCCAGCCACCAGGCTCGACGCCTTCACTCCCGGACCCGCGAACTGGAAGTCAGGCACGATGCCGAAGCCGGCACGCCGAGGTGCCACACCGGGCGCTGCCGGGGCCACGGGTGATGAAGCGGTCGACGGGCCGGGCGCCGTGATGGTCGCGGTCAGCGGTTCCGGCCGTTCGGCGAGGTAAGCGATCGCTTCCCGGACCACCGTGGCCACGCGCACCAGGCCGGCGACGTCCACCTTGTCGGACGTGTCGCCCGGACGGTGATAGTCCTGATGTGGCGCCGTGAAGATCTGGACCGCCGGGATGCCGTGTGCGATGAAGCTTGCCTGATCGGAACCTTCCAGGCCCTGCGTCGCCATCTGCGACTGGATGCCGGTCACGAACCCGATGCCACGGAACACGTGCGGCCACTCGGTCGCGGTGCCGCTGCCGATGACGCCCACCGCCGCGTTCCCGAGTCGACCGACGCTGTCGATGTTGACGGCGGCGCGGATCCCCTCGCGCGGTCGCACCGGCGCCGACACGTAGTGGCGCGACCCGGCCAGGCCCGACTCCTCGGCGCTGGTCGCGACGAACACCACCGTACGGCGCGACGGACCGGCCGCCGCCATCGCCTTTGCGACTTCCAGGACCACGGCGACACCGCTGGCATTGTCGTCGGCACCGGGATGGAGCCGACCGGCGTCACCGGCGCGCGCGTCCGGCCAGCCGAGACCGAGATGGTCGTAGTGCGCGGTGACGACGACAGACTGGTCGCGCCAGGCCGGATCCGTCCCGGGCAACAGGCCGACGATGTTGGCGAGCGCACGCGATGTGCCGTCGGGCGTGCGTGCCGTCGTGAACGGCTGTCGATAGCTGCCATCCGGAAGTCCCGGCGTCAGACCCGCCGCCTCGAACTGCTCCACGAGATACGCGGCAGCCTTGTCCAGGCCCGCCGTGCCCACACCGCGGCCTTCGTACTCGGGCGATGCCAGCGTCGTCACATGCGTTAGCAGCGCCGACTCAGAGAAGACAGGCGGCAGCGTGGCGAGTGGCGCACGGGTCAGCGCCAACGGCGGCACGACGGTGCCGCGCGACGTCGCCTCGCGCAGGTCGACCGACAGCGGCGAATCCGACGCCTGCCACTGCCCCTTCAGCATGTTGACCGGTTCGGCTCCCTCGAAGCCGAGATACGAATACTTGCCGTAGTGCGGCAGCTTGCGGCCCAGCCCCGGCACGGCGTCGACCCGGTCAGCGACGATCCAGCCGAGTGCCCTGGTGACGTCGGCCGGATGTCGACGCACGACGATGGCGGCGTGATCGCGGAGCGGCAGCGGCTGCCCGTCGATGGTCATGCGGTCGTCGGTGAGTTGCAGGGATCGGCCGTCGGCAAGCCCCCGCGCGTGCCGGTTCGTCCGACCGATCAGCCACACCGAGCGATCGGCGGGCAACGACGCCACCTCGGTGTCGAGCACGAGGCGCGGCGCATGATCCGGGCTGCGCCATCCTTCGACCATCGCCCGCCACGCGCTGACCATTGCCGCCGGCTCTCCGGCCGCGATCACCACGAGCGGGGCGGGATCGCCGAACAGTTGCCCGAGCGACGGCGGTGTCTCGCGTGCATCGAGCCGCCGGAACGTGTCGAACAACGGATCGACGTGCAGCAGCACGGGGGCGTCGGGGACCTCGGCGCGGAAGGCCGCAGACGCACCGGTCAACGGCACCGACACGGTCACCGGCTGTCCCGTCGTCTGCACGACGACCGGCACGTCGAGCGCGAACGGCGCACCGCCCTGCGACTGCGCCACCATGCCTTCGACCACATGACGATCGCCGTCGCGGGTGACCCGCACATCGCCCACGGCGAGCGTCGGCGCGCCGGGCCTCGCAATCCAGTCCTCGAAGAAGCGCGCGAGATCCTGCTTGCCGACCACCTCCATCACCCGTCGCACATCGTCGAACGACGCGCGCTTGCCGCGGTACTCGTGGTAGAAGCGAGCCAGGAATGTCCTGAACGCCTCATCGCCGACCTTCCGGCGGAGCGCGTGGAAGCCCATCATCGTGCGCCCGTAGCCGACGGCCTCGGTCGCGGCGCTGTGACGGCCGCGGAACTCGACGAGCGGAAAGTCACGCGCCCCCGTCACGTAGTCGCGGTACTTCTGCAGCGTCGAACGACGATAGACGGCGTCCTCGCCACGCTGCTCCTGCATCAGGTGGTCGGCCACATAGGCCGTCAGGCCTTCCGACCAGTTGCCGTGCGCCTCGTCGACGAACACCGAGTTGCCCCACCAGTTGTGCAGGATTTCGTGGGGATATGACGATGTGAGGATGAACGGGAAGCGGATCACCTGCGGCCCGAGCAGCGTGAACGAGGGCATGCCATAGCCGGTTTCCCAGAAGTTCTCGACGAGCGCGAACTTGCCATAGGGATACGGCCCGATCAGCGCGCGGTACATCTCGAGGTACTGGGCCGTCGCGGCGAGATATTTCCCGGCGAGCGCCGCGTCGGGCTCGTGAAGATAGACCTGTGCTTCGGCCGCACCCGCCGCCTGCGTCGCCATGTGTAACGGTCCACCTACAAGATGAATCTGATCGACCGGCACCGTCGTCGTCCACCGCGCGCGGCCGCTGGCATCGCGCGATGTTCCATCGCCCTCGCTCACGATGCGCCAGCCGTCCGGCTGCGTCACGGTGAGGTCGAAGGTGACGAGCTCTCGCCCGAGCAGCGGGTACCACCCGGTCGTACCGGTCAGGTAGACGCCCTGCTGGCCGATCAACCCCGGCGTCGTACGAAACCCGCGCGTGTATTCCTCGCGGACGTCAGACACAGGGAAGTCGAGCGCGCCGGCGTATTCGAGGTGCAGCACCGTCGCCTCTGCCGGCAGCGTGACGGCATACCGCGTCATCGTCGACGCCATCCGCGGTGTGCCGCCCTCGACGTCGCCCAGCCACGCCACATCGCCCAGCGGTCGTTGGTGCACGACGGGCTCGGAACGCGTGATCTGGAGGCGCGCGTGCAACAGGAACTCGACCTCACGCACGCCGGCGGGTGGACGCACGTCGGCGCGCACGGTGATACGCGCCGTCGCCGGCTCGAGACGGACGTCCAGGGTGTGATGCGGCGGCGCCTGCGCACGCGACGGCAGGATGGAGGCGCCCAACAGGACGCACAGGAGGCCGAGGACACGGCGCATGCCCGCGACAGTCCCTCAACCGCCCGGACGCGTCAAGGGGTCAGGTGAGCGCGAGGTCGGCAAGCAGCGGAAAGTGATCGGAGGCGTGGGCGGCCGCGCCGGCCGTGACCACCTCGCACGCGCGGAGTCGCTCGGCGAAGGCGCCCGGCACGAAGACGTAGTCCAGACGGAGGTGCGGCTGCCACGTCGGGAAGGTGAAGCCGGTCTCGGCCGGCTGTACGGCGCGGAAGCCGTCGTGGTAGCCCGCGTCGAGCACCTGCTGCACCGTGCGCCAGCGGACATGGCCGCCACTCAGCCAGACGAACGGACGCAGCCTGAACGGCAGACGCTGCAGGTCGAGCAGTTCGCCCGGCGCCAGGGTGTTGAAGTCGCCGGCAAGCACGTGGAAGCCGGCGGCGTGCGCCGCCACCGTCTTGAGCAGCGCCCGCACTTCGAGGACGCGCCGTCGCTCCGTCCAGGCGGCATGCACCGCACTCAGATGGACGCCGAACAGGCGCACGGCGCCACCCGCCGGCACCACTTCGAGGAACGCGTGTCGCGAGATCCGAGGCTGGTGCCACTCGACATGATCGACACAGGCGCGGGCGAGGAAGCCGAGCGACTGGCGGTGCGAGGTGCCCCACTGCGCCATGCCGGTCCGATGCGCGAGCCGTTCGACGACATCGGGCCGCGTCGCTTCTTGCA
>DATJTM010000408.1:0-4420 GCA_035503395.1 Luteitalea sp. | reverse complement strand
GAGCAGGGCTGTCTGCAGTCCTGGTTCAGCCAATCACGAGCTCCGAAACGCAAAGCCGGGGATCGTCCCATGCGATGGAGCCGGCGCGTCGACCGCAGGTTCCGTGACGGGACACCGTCATTCTAACGGAGAGCCCGGGCCTTACGCTTCCGTCCGACAAGTCGGACGGCTACGTTCGGTCAAGACCTGGGCCTTGGGCCTTCCGTCTGACAAGTCGGACGGCTACGTCCGGCGCCCCTTGGGCCGTCCCCCTCCGCCGTCCGGGCTACGGCGCGACACGTGGAACTTCAGACGAGGAACTCGAGACATGGGATGTGTTCGCGGTGCCGCCCGACCGCGGCTATCATCGCTGGCAACTGGCCCGACATTCCGTCCGCCCGTGTTCCGCAACTGGGAGCCGTGAGATGAAGAGACTCGTAGTGGTCGCCTGTGTGCTGACCGGCGCCGCCGTCAGCGCGCAGCAAGCGCAAACTCCGCCGGCGCAACCGCCACCGGCACCCACGGGCTACCAGGACACGCCGATGCAGCCCAACGGCAAGTGGCACATTCACGACGGCACGCGGCCGCAGCCGCGCGTGGTGACGCCAGGGCCGCTGGCGTCGCTGGCGCCGCCGTCGGATGCGATCGTGCTGCTCGGGAGCGGCACGGATCTCGGACGCTGGCAGATGACGCAGGGCGGCGGGCCTGTGAGCTGGCCGGTCGCCGACGGCGTGATGTCGAGCGGCAAGGGGATGATCCGCACCACGCAGGACGACTTCACCGACTACCAGTTGCACGTCGAGTTCGCGACCCCGACCGAGGTGAAGGGCAACAGCCAGGGTCGCGGCAACAGCGGCGTCTTCCTGAATGGGGTGTTCGAGATCCAGGTGCTGGACAGCTTCGAGAACAAGACCTACCCGGACGGGCAGGCGTCGGCGATGTACGGGCAGTTCCCGCCGATGGTGAACGCCTCGCGCAAGCCGGGCGAGTGGCAGTCCTACGACATCGTGTTCACGGCGCCGCGGTTCAAGGGAACCACGCTGGAGAAGCCGGCCATCGTCACCGTGATCCACAACGGCGTGACCGTGCATGCGGCGCAGGCGTTCCTGGGCCCGACGGGGCACAAGCAGATCGGCAAGTACGACCCGGCGCAGGCCAAGGGCTTCATCGGCCTGCAGGACCACGGCAACCCGGTCCGCTTCCGCAACATCTGGATTCGCCCGCTCGTCGAGGCGCAGTAGCCCACCGGACCAGACGGCGCGCCGCCCTGGCGCGCCGTCACCGTCTGCTTACGTGAGTTCGAGGTCGGGCATCGGCCGGCCGGCGAACAGGCGGCGGCACGGCACCGCCATCAGCCGTGCCCAGCGCACCGATCGACTGACGCGGGCGCTGTCGGTGGCGATGCCGGTATTGGCGTACATCTGGCGGTAGATTTTCGAGATCAGGACGAACGCCACCCGCCCCTTCAGGCTGCGGACGACGCGCGAGCGCCGCCAGATGCGCGGGAACGAGTAGAACTGGTCCCACACCTTCTGGGTCCGCTCCCGAATCTCGTTCTGCCCCATCACGGGGTGATCGACGTACAGCTTCGGCCGCGCCGCCTGCGGAATCAGCCAGTGGCGCGTGATCGGAATGCCGTCGATGACCGGCGGGGTGTCTCCCTGCGCCTTCTCCCAGGCCTGGAAATCGAGCGTGCCGGGGAACGGCGTCAGCATGACGAACTGCGCGAACGTGACGTCGGCCAGTTCGGCCGTCTCGAGGCAGGTATCGAACGTCGCCGGCGTGTCGCTGGGCAGCCCGAAGATGAACGACCCGAGCACGTGCACGCCGGCTTCGCGGAAGCGGCGGAGCCGCGCGACGAGCGCTGCACCGGTCACGTTGAAACCTTTGTAGACGTCCTTGAGGCCCTCGGGCGTGACCGACTCGACGCCAATCAGGGCGCCCTTGATGTGCGCCTTCTTCATGGCGGCGAGGAACTCGGGGTCGTCGCCCGCCTCCATCGTGATCTGCGTGAAGAACACCGTGTCCTTCGGCAGCCGCGCCAGGGCCTTCATCAGCTCGAAGCGCTCGTCTCGGATGGCCTGCAACGCCGCGAGGTGACGCTTGTCCTCGCGCCGATCCGCCATGCGCAGGTCTTCGAGGGTCACCGGATAGAAGTTGTCGTCGGCCAGCGCGATGAAGCGGAAGCCGCGCCGCCGCAGCGTCAGGATCTCCTCGACGACATCGTCGACCGGCCGGTGACGCGGCTGCTGTCCGTCGGTCCGCCAGACCGAACAGAAGGAGCAGTGCTTCGGACAGCCGCGCACCGTCTGGACCGACGCCCACATGTACTTGCCGGTCGGCAGCAGGTCCCAGCGACCCGGCATGAACCGATCGCCGCCGATGCGGCCGCCCTCGTACTGCGGCTGCGGCGTGCCAGCGCTGCAGTCGGCCAGCACCTGCGGCCACACACCTTCGCCGTCGCCGGTGACCACCGCGTGGGCGCCGCCGATGGTGCGCGCCTCATCGGGATAGAGCGTGGCGTGGATGCCGCCGTACACGACCTGCGCGCCCGCCGCGCGCGCCGCCCGACCCACTTCATAGCCGCGTAAGGCATTCCCGGTATGGATGCCGATGCCGACGATGTCACCGGGCCGCAGGAGTTGCAGGTCCAGCGGGTCGAGCGTTTCGTCGACGAGAATGGGGGTGCCGAAGCTGGCCGGCGTGGCCCCGGCCAGTACGTACAGCCAGCGCGGCGTGATGACGCCGATGCCGAACGAGACGTGACTGGGGTTCACCAGGTAGACGCTCATGCGGCGCCTTGCCCGGATGAAAGGAAGTCGGCAACGCCGTTCGCGTCAGGACGCAGCACCATTGGACGGGCCTCCGGTCGGCGGTCCACTGGACGCACGCGACGGTCGGGAGTCCCAGGCTGACGACACCATCCGACCGAGTGGGATGGCGCCTGCTGGCTCGTGAGCGGCCAGTCTACATCCGACTCTGCGGCACCTCCAGCCCGAACGTCGATGTGACGTCCGCGTGAATTTCGGCCTCGGAGGAGACGCCCCGGCCCCTCGCGCCGGCGAGGACGTGGGTCCCACCGAGCACCCGACTATGGCCGGTACGATGCCGAGGCCAGAATCAGGTCATCGTCATCGGGCTGACTCCGATCGACGATGAGCGGCGCATCGGTGCGGAAGAACTGCTTGTAGGCCGCGATCCAGTCGTGGGCGATGGCGCGCTGCGCCGTCGCCAGGTCGATCTCGCCACGGCAGACCATCGCGGGCAGGAGTCGCTCGAGATCGTCCTTCACCGCGGCGTTCCAGATGGGCGAATCGTAGCGCTGCGGCCAGAGGTTCTCGGCCGCCGTCGTGCCCCCGAGTTCCGGCGTGATGAGCGCGTCGAGCTCGTACTCCTCGGCCGAGACGTCGGCCATGTCGTAGTCCGCCAGGACCCGACGGCGCGTCTCGTCGTCCACCAGGCGCGACGGGCGCTGACCGCCACACAATTCCTGTGCGGTGAGCGCCGACACGGCGCCGGGGGTGGCCGCGCTGGACGGCAACGTCGGGGCGCCGAAACCCGCCGCAATGCTTCCTGTCGGCCGCTCCGCCCGTCGATCGACGAGCATCGTCGCCAGCACCGCTCCCGCGAGCACCACGAGCACGAGCGCCGCCACCTTCAGCCACGGGTCGGACCAGGTCGTCGAGGTCGACACAGACGCCGCGCCCGGTGCGGAGACATCGCGAAGCGCCATCTGCAGGCGGGCCCGCTGCGACGTGTGCGACGAGCCAGCCGCGGTGCGCGTCAGCAGATGTGCCACCCGCCGGGACGAGGCCCGCATCGTCGACATCCGGGCGGCGCACGAGGGACAGGCGCGGACGTGCGCGTCCACGTCGCCGACCAGGCGCAGCGTGCCTTCGCTGTCGAGCAGCGCGGCGAGATCGGCGTCGGGGGGATGGCGGTCGATCAGGCGCATGACGTCTCTCCGTCGACCGACGACAGCCGGGCCAGCGCCCGCGCGACCGTCTTGGCGACACTGCCGAGCGAGATGCCGAGCACGGTGGCCATCTCGCGGTACGTGAGGCCCTCGGCCCGAAGGAGCAGCGCCTGCTGCTGCCGTTCGGGCAGCCCGACGAAGGCCTCCTGCAGCCGGCGCTGAGACTCGCGGGCCAGGTACGCCACTTCCGGATCGGCGTGCGATGACGGCTGCGCTTCGATCACGACCGGCTCGACGACCCACTCGACCGCCCGTCGGCGCGCGAGGCGGCGACGATGCTTCTGCGCCTGGCGGTGCACGACGGTGAAAAGCCAGCCGCGGAGGTTGTCGCGCGACCGTCCCAGATCGAGATGACGGAACAGGGCGACGAACGCCTCCTGCACGATGTCGTCGGCGATGTCGGCTGGAAGCCCGCACCCCCGCACGTAGCGCGTCAGCGACGGCGCGGCGGCATCGAAGAGGTCG
>DATJTM010000407.1:0-6641 GCA_035503395.1 Luteitalea sp. | reverse complement strand
TTTCGTGTTCGCCTACCACGGCTATCCGGCGCACTACTTCAACGCGTCGATCGATGCCGTGCGCAGCGTCTTTGCCGACTACGTGCTCCTCGAGACCGGAGTGGCGCCGTTCCAGGGACCAGGCGCGGCGCTGCGCCAGGTCATCGGGACCTATCTCGACACGTTCCGTCCGACCGATCCCGACGCAATCGCCTTCCGCCAGGCCCTCGAACTCGTGCTGTTGCACGGCCTCGAGAGCTATGACCGCCACATCGCGGCGCCGGACCGGCACCGCACGGCCGCCGGCATCTACATCGTCGGACTGAAGCAGCGAGAGGCGGGCGACACGATCCTGCCGCGGTCCCTCATGGAGCGGTGGCAGGCCGAAGCCACCCTGCAGGCACAGTTCCCGGAACCGCGACTGGTGACGGTGGACGGTGGCCTCCTGCAGTGGGCCGAGGCCGCGCGCCTGCCGCTCGACGTCGACCCGGGCGACCGTTTCCTGAAGCGAGGCCAGGAGCAGCCCGTCCCCACGGCGATGCAGGCGTGGGACTGGACGGTGATGACCGAACCACAGCCCGCCCACGACGCGGAACTCCGGCGCGTGCTGGTGCGTCGCCAGCGGTCACTGCGGCGCAAGCTCCTCGACGCTGTCGCAAGCCCGCACGCGGTGCTGGCACTCCCCGCCAAGGTCGTGCGCTACGCCCGCTGGCGGCGCATGCATCGGGCGGGTCTTGCTCCGTAAACCAAGTCTGAAGTCTGAAGACCAAAGTCAGAAGGAGGGCGGCGCGACGCCAACATTCTCCTTCTGACTTACGACTTCGACCTTCTGACTTTGAGTGGCTACGCTGAAGGCGCAGCCTTGGCGACGGGCGGCTGGCCGGCGAGGAACTTGTCGATGCGGGCGACGACGTCGGTCAGGTACGCCTTGTCGCCACCGCGGATCTCGGTGGTCATGTAGCCGTCGTAGCCGATGTCGTGCAGCGCCTTGCGCACTTCCGGCCAGTCGATGTCGCCCTCGCCCAGGTGCACGAACTCGAAGCTGCCCTTGCGGCGATCGAGCTTGAAGTCCTTCAGGTGCACCTTCTTGATGCGCGGCCCCAGCGTGCGGATCCAGTCCTGCGGATAGGCGTAGAACACGATGTTGCCGACGTCGAAGTACGCCTGCACGTACTTGGACTTGAAGCTGTCGACGTAGGCGTTCATCTCGAGCGGGCTGAGGAGGAACTTGTTCCACACCTCCTCGATGCCGATGATGATGCCCTGCTTCTCGGCCTCGGGCAGGATGCGCTCGCGAATCACCTTGGTCGAGCGATCCCACGCGTCCTTGTAGCCGGTCTTCTCGTCGACCACCGCCGGCACCAGCAGCACCGTCTCGGCGCCGAACAGCTTGGCGTTGCGAATAGAGGTGAGCATTCCCTTGACGCTCTTCTCGACCACCGCCGGATCGGCCGACGACAGCGGCGAGCGCCAGTGCTCGCTGTTCATCACCGAGTGGATCGGCAACTTGGCGGCCTGCGCCGCCTTGGCCATCTGCTCGGCTTCAGCCGGGTCGTCGACGGTGTTGACTTCCATGCCCTCGAAGCCGACCTCGCGGGCGAGGGCGAAGCGCTCCTGGAACGGCAGTTCCTTCGGCAGCATGCCGATTAGGACGGCCTTCTTGGGCGAGCCACCAGGTTTCCTGGCTTGAACGGCCGCGTCGACTGACGCGACAGGGGCAAAGGCAGAGACGGCTGCCGCCGCGGCGGATGCCGCGCCGGCGTGCTTGAGGAACGAGCGACGGGAGGAGTCGGAGGTACCCATATGGGCCGGATGATCTGCTACCAACGGTAGGGATTGCAACCGGCCAGGCACCGCCACCACGCGGGACGACGGGATCCGGGATCCGGGAACCGGGAAACGGGAACCGGCGAACGACGAACGACGAACGACGAACGACGAAACGCAACGTCCGGCGCGGGGCGGGCCGCTCCAATAAGGTCGGCGGCGGCATCTCGAGGTGTTCTGAGGTGTCAGGACGAGTGCGGACCGCACGACTGCCGACCGCCGACCGGCCCACTGCCGACAGCACTCGCGCTACGCCAGAAACCGCTCGTACGCGTCGGCGCCGGTGTCTTCGGCGTGGCGATAGCCGAGCGCGTCGAGGAAGCCGTCGAAGGCTTCGTCGTCATCGGCGGGCACCTCGAAGCCGGCCAGCACGCGGCCGATGTCGGCCCCGTGGTTGCGATAGTGGAACAGGCTGATGTTCCAGCGGCCGCCCAGGGTGTCGAGGAACTGCAGCAGCGCGCCCGGCCGCTCGGGGAACTCGAAGCGGCAGACCCGCTCGCGACCGACGTCACTCGAGCGGCCCCCAACCATGTAGCGGACGTGCAGTTTGGCGAGTTCGGACTGCGTGAGGTCGGCGACGCGGTAGCCGGCCTCGCGCAACCGCACGAGCACGTCGTCGGCGTCGGTCCGTGAGCGGGTGGAGACACCAACGAAGATGTGCGCCTGTTCGCGCGTGTCGAGCCGGTAGTTGAACTCGGTGACGACGCGCTGGCCGAGGATGGTGCAGAACTCACGGAAGGCGCCGGGCCGTTCGGGGATCGTCACCGCGAAGAGGGCTTCGCGCTGCTCACCGAGTTCCGCCCGTTCGGCGACGAATCGCAGGCGGTCGAAGTTCATGTTGGCGCCGCTGAGCACGGCCACCAGCGGCGTGCTCGGCCGTTCGGATTGTGCGGCGACCCACGCCTTCAATCCGGCGACGGCGAGCGCGCCGGCCGGTTCCATGATCGTCCGCGTGTCGTCGAAGACGTCCTTGATGGCGGCACAGATCGCGTCGTTGTCCACGCACACCACCTCGTCGACCGCCTCGCGCGCAATCGCGAACGTGTGCTCGCCGACCTCGCGAACGGCGACGCCGTCGGCGAACAATCCGACGCGGTCCAGCACCACACGTCGTCCTTCCTTCAGCGATCGCGCCATCGCATCGGCGTCCACCGGTTCGACCCCGATGACTTTCACGTCGGGCACCACGGCCTTGATGTAGGCGGCGATGCCGGCGATCAAGCCGCCGCCACCGACCGGGACGAACACCGCCCCCAGTTCACCGGGCCGCTGCCGGACGATTTCGTCCGCGACGGTGCCCTGGCCGGCGATCACGAGCGGGTCGTCGAAGGGATGGATGAAGGTGGCGCCGGTGCGTTCCGCCTCGTCGCGCGCGAACGCGTAGGCGTCGGCGTACGTGTCGCCGGCCAGCACGACTTCGGCGCCACGCCCCCGCACCGCGTCGACCTTGATGTCGGGCGTGGTCTGCGGCATGACGATGCGCGCCCGCAGGCCGAGATGCTGCGCCGACATCGCGACTCCCTGCGCGTGATTGCCGGCGCTCGCCGCGATGACGCCGTGCGCCCGCTCCTCGTCCGACAACCGGGCCATGCGGTTGTAGGCACCACGAATCTTGAAGCTGAAGACCGGCTGCAGGTCTTCGCGCTTGAGGAGGACCGGCACGCCGAGGCGGGCCGACAGGCGCGGCGCCGCGTCGAGCGGCGTCTCGCGCGCCACGTCGTAGACGCGGCTGGTCAGGATTTCTCGAAGAAGGGCGTCGAACGGCACGCAGGGATCTTACGGGAACCGGGAACCGGGTACCGGGTACCGGGTACCGGGTACCGGGATCACGGACGGCCTTCGTCGGTCGGCCTTCGGCCTTCGGAACAGCACGCTGCGAATTCGGCGGGCCTTGGTCCCTGGGCCTTCGGACACACGGACGTCGACTCGGTACGACCGTGGGTAGGGCCCGCTCGCCGAGCGGGCCATGGCTGCGGCACATCACTGCCGCTTCGGGCGTAGCGGACGGCTCGGCGAGACGTCCCTACCCTGCGTGCGACGTGTCGGTCGGACGGTTCCTATGCGAGTAGCAAGGCGTGCAGTTCGTCGACGGTGTGGACGACGGCGTCGGGTGCTGCGGCACGGAGGCGCGGCTCGTCGTGGACGCCCCACGTGACCGCGCAGGTGCGCAGCCCCGCGGCGCGGCCGGCACCGATGTCGAAGTCGGTGTCGCCCACCATCCAGCTGCCCGCCCGGCCAACGCCGGCCAGGGCGTGGTCGATGACGTCGGGCGCCGGCTTGTGCGGGAAGCCGTCGGTACCCTGCACGTGGTCGAGCAGCGCGGCCAGGCCCACCTTCCCCACCACCGTCTGCGCCATCCACGTCGTCTTGGTCGTTGCCACGGCCAGGGCGTGGCCGCGAGTCCGCAGCGCGCCCAGGAGGCCGACGATGCCGGGGAACGGCCGCGTGAGGTCGGCGCACCGCTCGGAATAGTCGCGGCGATACTCCGCCACGAGGTCCGCGATGCGGTCCTCAGGCGCCCACGGCGCATACATGTCGGTGAGCGGCTTGCCGATCATCGCCTTCACGGCCGCCACGTCGGGCGGCTCGCAGCCGATGACGTGGAAACTGCGGCGGAAGGCGGCGCTGATGTCGTCGAAGGAGTCGACCAGGGTGCCATCCAGGTCGAAGACGATGGCGGTCACACGTTCATTCTAGGGCCTTGGGTCATCGGCCTTGGGCCTTGGGACAGTCATCGCCATCCCAGTGATGCCTCCTGACTGGCATGACGTCAATCGTCGGTCACGCCGGCGAGCCACACCAGCATCCGCCACGAACGACCCGACGAGTCCGACTCCATGGACGGAGACGACGGACCTGCCGAACGCCCAAGGCCCAGGGCCCAAGGCCGGTTAGAATTCGCGCATATGAAGCCTCCCACCGTCTTCCTTGGCGAGATGACCAACCCGGAACTCGAGGAGTTCCTGACCAAGCACCACACCGTAATCGTGCCGGTGGGTGCCACCGAGCAGCACGGCCCGCACTCGCCGCTGGCCACCGACGTACTGGTGCCGAACGAAATCGCCCGCCGCGTGGCGCCGCAGATCGGCGCCGTGGTGGCGCCGCCGCTCGCCTACACGCTCTCGTATCCGCACGTCGGCTTCACCGGCCTGGTGCACGTCCGCATCCCGACCTTCATGGCGCTGATCGAGGACCTGGTGACCAGCTTCGCCACGATGGGCATGAAGCGGATCGTGTTCCTCAACGGGCACTACGACAACACGTACGCGATTGCCTACGCCTGTGCGATGGCCGCCGAGAAGGTCGGCAAGGACGTCAAGGCGTTTCCGGTGAACTACTGGGACGGCATCCCGCCCGACGTCGCGGCACAGTGGTCAGGGCTGAAGAAGGGCCTGCACGCCCACACCGCCGAAGTCTCGGCGATCATGGCGATCAACCCGGATCTGGTCGATCCCGAGAAGCTGAACGCCGAGTTCCCGCCGTTCCCCGAGTACACCATCGCCAACATCGGCGCCGCGCACACGGCGTACTTCTTCAGCGCGCCGGGCTCGGTCTACTGGGCGACCAAGTCGGGCACGTGGGGCGAATCGCGCGACAGCACGGCGGAAAAGGGCGAGGAATACCTGAAGATCTGCGTCAAGTCGACGATGGACGTCATCGAGAACATCGAGATGACGTTCAAGGCGATGCCGGTCAGGGACTGACGGCAGCCCGAGCAGCATGCGTAGGCGTCGAGCTTCAGCTCGACGCGCGCAACGCGGGGACCAGATGGCCAAAGGTCCAAAAGGGCCAAAAGAACCAAAAGTGCAAAAAGGGCGAGATGGCCGCGTGGCCCCTCGCCCTTTCCACTTCTTGAACTCTTCGAACTTTTCGCCCTTGTGCTGGGCTCAGCGCGCTGAGCCTACGCTTCCCAGGGCAGTCCCGGACGGCCGAAGTGGCCGTAGTTGGTCGTCTGGCGATAGATTGGCTGCAGGAGGTTCAGCGTCTTGATGATGCCGGCGGGACGCATGTCGAACGTCTTGCGGACGAAGTCCTCGGCAGCCTGGTTGTCGCCGGTGCCGAACGTCTCGACGAGCAGCGAGGTCGGCTCGGCGACGCCGATGGCGTACGAGAACTGCACCTCGCAGCGGCCGGCGAGACCCGCCTTGACCACTTCACGAGCCACGTAGCGGCCGAAGTACGCCGCGCTGCGGTCGACCTTGGACGGGTCCTTGCCGCTGAACGCGCCGCCGCCGTGACGCGCCGCGCCACCGTACGAGTCGACGATGATCTTGCGGCCGGTCACACCCGCGTCGGCCGACGGGCCGCCGTGCGAGAAACTGCCCGACGGGTTGACGAGGAACAGGTCGCGCTTCGGGCTCCACGCGCCGAGCACGCGCGGCGCGAGTTCCTCTATCACGTACGACTTGATGTCGGCCTGCTGTGCGGCCGCCACGTGCTGCGTGGACACGACCACGCGCTCGATCGCCACCGGCTTGCCGCCTTCGTAGCGCACCGACACCTGGCTCTTCGCGTCGGGGCGCAGCCACGCGTACTGGCCGCCCTTCTTGCGGTCGTCGGCGAGGCCCTTGGTGAGCTTGTGCGCCAGCAGCAGCGGCAGCGGCATCAACTCGGGGCTCTCGTTGGTGGCGTAGCCGAACATCAGGCCCTGGTCACCGGCGCCCTGTTCCTCGGCCTGCGCCTTGTCGACGACGCTCGCGTTGATTTCCTTGGACTGCGCCGTGATCTTGAGGATCACCTGCACGCCATCGGCGTTGAACACCTCGTCGGCCTGGTCGTAGCCGATCTCGCGGATCGCCTGGCGGGCGATCTTCTCGTAGTCGACGTCCTTGGCG
>DATJTM010000406.1:0-3879 GCA_035503395.1 Luteitalea sp. | reverse complement strand
TCTTCGGCGGCGCGCTCTGGGCGAGCCATCACAACGCCCGCGTGCTGGTGGACGATCAGCGGCAGTTGCCCGACGACCAGATCAAGGCCATCGTCGCCCGCGGCGCGGTGATCGGTGCGTCGTGCGACGCGTGGATGATCGTGCCGAACTGGGTCCGCGGCACGTCCACACCGCAGTCCACCGGCTGCACGTTCGAACGGCTTGCCGATCACGTCGTGCACATGTGCACACTGGCGGGCTCGACGCGACATGTGTGCATCGGATCGGATCTCGATGGCGCGTTCGGCACCGAGCAGACGCCGTCGGACCTCGACACCATCGTCGACCTGCATCGCCTGTGCGACGTGCTCGTCGCGCGTGGCTTCACCGACGACGACATCGAGCGCTTCCGCTGGCGCAACGTCGTCGACTTCCTGCGCGCCCACTGGGCAGACCGGACCTGGCTGCAATGAACCGACGCGACTTCCTCGTAGCTGCCCCGGCCGGCCTCGTGCTGGCGTCCACGCTCACATCACCGGCAGAGGCGCAGACCCCAGCGACCGACGGCGTCACCCTGCGCGTGATGACGTTCAACATCCGCTATGGGACCGCCAGGGACGGAGACAACCACTGGGACCTGCGGAAGGACTTCCTGGTCGACGTCGTCCGCGAACAGAAGCCCGACGTCATCGGTGTCCAGGAGGCCCTGCACGCGCAACTGGACTACATCGTCAAGGCGCTGCCCGCCTACGCGATGGTGGGCGTCGGACGAGACGATGGGGTGAGGGCGGGGGAGTACTCGGCCATCCTCTACCGGACCGCTGCGTTGTCGGTCAATCGCAGCGACACGTTCTGGTTCTCGGACACACCGGAGCGCGTGGCGTCGAAGTCGTGGGGCAATACGATCACGCGCATCTGCACGTGGGCACAGTTCACGACGCCGTCAGGGCGTCCGCTGTACATGTTCAACGTCCATCTCGATCACCAGTCGCAGCCGTCGCGCGAGCGATCGGCGGCGCTGCTGAAGGCGCGAATCGAGGCGCGCGACCCGAAGGCCCCGGCCATCGTGACCGGCGACTTCAACGCTGGCGAGAAGAATGCCGCCGTCGCCGCGATGCTGGAAGGCAACCAGTTGCGCGACACGTTCCGCGTCAAACATCCCGACGCCGCGCCGGTGGGCACGTTCACCGGCTTCAAGTTCGGGCAGACGGGTGGCGAGAAGATCGACTACGTGTTCGCGACGCCAGAGTGGGATGTCAGCGAGGCCGCGATCGTCCGGACGGCGCGGGCCGACAAGTATCCGTCGGATCACTTCCCGGTGACGGCGGTCCTGACATTGAAGTAGTCGCCGATTCGGTAGGGACGGCTCGCCGAGCCGTCCGTGAACCACGCGGACGCGCCGGCGGCGCGTCCCTACCTGTTACCGGTCGTCCTGATTCCGCATTCCCGCATCCCGCGTTCGTGAACTCAGCGCCGTCGCAACTGGCCGCTCAGCGTGAGCGTCTCCTCGCCGCGCTTCACCGTTGCGCGGATGGCGTCGCCCCACTGCTTGCGATCGATCAGCGCGCGCACCTCGACCTCGCGCTTGATCGGCGTGTCGTCGAGCGACTGCAGGACGTCGCCCGCCTTGATCCCCATCGCCTCGGCCGGCGAGCCCGGCGACACCATCAGCACCGCGTTGGGCACCTCACTGGTGCTGCGGAAGGACACGCCCAATGTGGGGAACGACGGATAGGTCTCGGTCGGGACGCCCCACACCACGTCGGCCACCGACGCGCGGATCGACTCCGGTGTCGACGGCGACGTCGCGATCGGCATGACGGTCGCGACACGCGCGTCCGTGTAGGCCTTCGCCTGTCGTGCGATGCCGAGTCCGTAGGCCACGTGGCCGCTGCCCACCAGCACGACGACGACCGCCTTCGGGTCGTTGGCTTCCTTGTGCAAACGGGCCGCGTTGAACGCCATCGTCGCGTCCCACGTGCTCTGCGCGTCAATCATCCGCTGCAGCGCATCGGCCGGCATGCCGGCCCCGTGCGTGGGACTGCCTCCACCCACGTAGGCGACGAACATCTGTCGGTGTTCGGCATCGGTCGTCTCGATGGTCGCGGGCAACTGCGCGCGCTGCATGGCGCCGATCCCGTTCAAGCCACGCCGTCCCACCTGCGACACCAGCGCTCGCGGGGCGTTGACGCCGCGGATGGGCAGCCGATGCTGACGCGCGAGCAGGAAGATGTCGCGGTAGTACCCCCATGGGAAGCCCCAGTAGTCGTACCACCCCGACTCGCGCAGCAGCGTGGCTTCCTCCATGCCGCCGCGCAGCCAGCGGTCGAACGGTGCTGTTGGGGCGTCGGCCGGGAACATCTCGAGCCCGAGGATCACGTGACGGCCGGCCCGCTGGAGCGCGCTGATCACGCGGGCCTGCACGCGGTGCGACTCCACGGCCGTGTGACTCTCGCCGACGAGCACGATGGCGGCATCGCCGAGCACCGTCGCGACCTCCTCGGGCGTGATGTCCTTGCCGGCGCGCGTGTCGTGCACCTGATCGACGGCCAGCGACAGCGCCGTCGCCTTCCGGGCTGGGTCACCGATCTCGAGCGAGAGTGGCTCGCGCGACTGCGCAGCGGCCAGCGACGTCGCGGCCAGCCATGCGGCGAGCAGAGACGCGGCGAGGCGGCCGGCCCTCATCGCGCACGCAGCGCGTCGACGGCAGCCAGCACCTCGGCGGCGTGGTCGTCGACCTTGACCGAGTCCCAGCGCTTCGCAACCACGCCCTCGGCATCAATCAGGTAGGTGACGCGTGCGATGCCCATGTACTTGCGGCCGTACATGCTCTTCTCCTGCCAGACGCCGTACTGTTCGGCAGCCGCGTGGTCCTCATCGGCCAGCAATGGGAACGTGAGGTCGTACTTGGTGGCGAACTTCGCCTTGCTCTTCGTGTCGAGGATGCTCACGCCGAAAATCGCGGCGTCGACCTTGCCGAAGTCGGGCAGCGCCGCCTGGAAACCGCATGCTTCCTTCGTGCAACCCGAGGTGTCGTCCTTCGGATAGAAATAGAGGACGACCGGACGGCCCCTGTACTCCGACAGTGTGTGCGTGGTGCCGTGCTGGTCGGGCAGGGTGAAGGCGGGGGCGGGCGTGCCGGGTTCGATGAGTGCCATACGGGCTATATCCTCTCCGAAGTCGGCATGACCCGGTAGGGTTGGGCGGTTACACTAGGCAGAGATGGTTTTTCTGGTCCAGTCCCGGTGGCGCGCGTAGCCGTGTCGTCAGGGCCCACCCGGTGCATCGAGGCGCCCCGCGAGGGACGCAGCCTCACGGGCGACATCCGCCTGCTCGAGGCGTTCCGTTCCGACATCCTCGACAACAGCCGCGACGTCCACGTCTACCTGCCGCCCGGCTATCACGACGACGAACAGCGTCGTTTCCCGGTGCTGTATCTGCACGACGGGCAGAACGTGTTCGATGTCTCGACCTCGTTTGCGGGCGTCGAATGGGCGGTGGACGAAACCGCCGAGCGGCTCGTGCACGCCGGCCGCATCGCTCCGCTCATCATCGTCGCCATCAACCACGCGGGTGAGCGGCGGGCCGACGAGTTCGCGCCGACGCGCGATACCCATCGCCACGCGGGGGGCGACGCCGACCGCTACGCGCGCTTCCTCGTCGACGAACTCAAGCCGTACGTGGATGCGACCTTCAGGACCAAACCCGAAGCGTCGCACACGGCCATTGGCGGATCGTCACTCGGCGGCCTGGTGACGCTGCACGTCGGCCTCACGCATCCGGCCGTCTTCGGGTCGCTCGCGGTGATGTCGCCGTCGTTGTGGTGGGACCGACGCACGGTGCTGACGCGCGTGGAGGAACTGGACGCGCGGCTGCCGTGGCGGATCTGGCTGGACGTGG
>DATJTM010000405.1:0-9392 GCA_035503395.1 Luteitalea sp. | reverse complement strand
TCGATCTCGAGGAACCTCGCATCCGGTCGGTGCTCGCGCGTTACGGCGACGCGTACTCGAGACTCGACGCAGCGGCTGCCCGCGCCGTCTGGCCCACGGTCGATGCGCGCGCCCTGTCACGCGCGTTCTCGACACTGCGGTCGCAGGCCCTTGTACTCGAACAGTGCGAGATTGCCGTCACCGGCGATCGAGCGGAAGCCGCGTGTCGCGGCACGTCGACGTACGTGCCGGCGGTGGGCGAGGCCAGACTGCGTCGTGAGCCGCGCCAGTGGCGATTCGAGCTCGCGAGGACCGACGAGGCGACCTGGCAGATCCGCAACGCTCAGAGTCGCGGGCGATAGCTCGCGGGCGCAGGGCGAAAGGTCACCGGGGTCGAGAAGTTCGAGCAGGGAAGACGAGCCGCAGGCCGAGACCCTCCCACTGCCCGATGGCGTACTCGGCGCCGACCGCGGACGGGCCAGGTGGCTCAGAAAACGACGCGGCTCGGGAGTGTCAGGAAAGCATGCCCTGACCAATCGCGTCGCCATCCGGCGACATGATGATCAGCGGGAGGCGTCGGCCGTCGTCGATGACGAGCACGAGATCCTCGCGGTGCTCCGTATACCAATGGAAGAGGTCGGCGACTCTCGCGCGGAGCGCGACCTTGGTGACGAACGGGCCACCGCCCGGCGGCGCCGGCTGTCCCGGGGCCTGGGCATAGAGCCAGATCGTGTAGCCGACGTCGACGGGCGCGCTGCTACCCGGGATCTCGACCGTCCCGAGGCCCTCCATCGTGGCAAGGAGATCGTCTTTGGAGGAGTGAGGCATCGACTGAGCCCTCATGGCGACGGTCACGAGCGGCTGATCCGTAGTGTACGGCAGGCGCTGCTCGTCATCCGACCTGGAGGCGCGCCAACGTCTGCTCGGCCTGCCACAGGTGCCGTCGTGCATGGACCGGCAGGATCGCCAGCGCCGCGTAGACGTTGTACCGGACGCGTTCCGCAAATGGCGACGCGATGACGAGCGACTCGAGATCGCGCCCGCGGGCCCGCTCGAGGCTGGCGCGGACGCGGTCGTGTGCCTCCCGCAAGGCGGCGACATCGTCGGCGGCCGTGTGTGCCTGCGCCGGCGCGAACGCCGCGCCGGTCTTCGACTTCATCCGATAAGGCGGCTCGAGTGACCAGATCAACACTCGGGCCAGAAAGCCGGTGCGGTAGGCCGCATCGTGGGCGCGTGCCGGCGCCGGTGCAGCAGCAAGCGCCGCATCGATGCGCAACAGCATCGCATCGGCCGACAGCACCAGGTGCTGCAGGCACTCGGACGCGCACCATCCGCCCGTCGGCGGCCGCGCTTGCCAGGCGGCTGGCGTTGCTGATGCGGCGAGTCGAGCCGCGCGGTCGTCACAGGCGAGCAGGGCCGCGCGGATGCCGTCGAGTTGTGCCGCGCCGGTGTCACTCATGCCTCGCGCTCGCCTTCGAACACGAACGGTCGGAACGCCAGGGGCGCATGAAACGTCGGCGAGTCGGGCACTGACCAGGCGGCGTAGATTGCACCTGTCTCCGGTGCCGACGGGCCGCCGGGTCGCTTGATGCGGAAGGTGTTGAAGTGCCAGACGTCGCCGGCCGCGACTGGCAGGCACGCCTCGACGCGCTGGCCGAGCGTGGAGAAATCACTGAACGGCACCTTTGCGTACGCAGACCAGTCGTCGCTCCCCGCCGCCGGCCTCACGACCGTCTCCAGGCGCGGGAAGTCCCATTCGAGATGGACCTTCCGTTCCGGTGAGAGGCGCTCGATGTGCAAATCGCAGACGACGTTGGCGGGGCTGATTTCGAGCTCGGCGTAGTCCTCGCCGGAGCAGGTAGGGTCGAGGAACACTTCGACCACCTCGGTCTCCCACAGGCAGTCGTCACGCTGTGTGCGGGTGGCCCACGGCGACTGGTCCTGGACGTCCCACCGGAGCAGGAGGGCGTCGGGCGTCCACAGCGCCCGGAACGTGGTGGCCAGGCCCTGCGGGCCCCACGTCACCGCCATCGCCGCGTCCCATCCTTCGTCGGTACCGAGGGGAGCATCGAGACGGGCGGGACGAACCCGGTAGACGGCCGGCTGCAGGGCCGCCTCCGGGCCACGGTACATGTCGACCATGGCGAGTGCGTTGCGTCAGAGTTGCGACGAGGACAGCAGCGAATGGACGTCCATGAGCCGTTGCTGCGCGTTGACCGGTGCGGCGCCGTCGGCTGGCGGCACCGACACGTACGAGCCGTCCATCTTCAGCTCACGCGCGCGATCGGAGTCGGCGAGGAGCGTCTCGAGCACCACATCGCGCAGGTGCGCACGCAGGTCGGGCTGATGAACAGGGCAGAGCACTTCGACGCGCCGGTCGAGATTGCGCTCCATCAGGTCGGCGCTGCCGATGTACACCTCGGGCTCGCCGCCGTTCTCGAAGTAGTAGATCCGGGAGTGCTCGAGGAACCGGCCGACGATCGATCGGACGTGGATGTGGTCGGAAATCCCGGGGATCCCGGGCCGCAGGCAGCAGACGCCGCGCACGATCAGCTCGGTGGCGACGCCGCATTGACTGGCCCGGTACAGCGTGCGGACCATTCCCGGATCGGCGAGCGCGTTGATCTTGAAGATCAACCGGGCCGGTCGGCCAGCCTGCTGATGCTCGCACTCACGCGACACCAGCGCCTTCAGCTGCGTGCGCAGCGAGACCGGCGCCACCAGCAGCTGCTCGTACGTGCGCCGGTTCGAGTAGCCCGTCAGGTAATTGAAGACTTCCGTGATGTCGTCGACGATGGCCGAGTCGGCGGTGAAGAGGCCAAGGTCGGTGTAGACCTGTGCGGTGGCCCGGTTGTAGTTGCCGGTGCCGACGTGCGCGTAGCGGCGGATGCCGTCCTGCTCCTTGCGCACGATCAGGCACAGCTTGGCGTGCGTCTTCAGGCTGACCACGCCGTACACGACGTGAATGCCCGCCGCTTCCATCCGCGTCGCCCACTCGATGTTGTTGCGTTCGTCGAAGCGGGCCTTCAACTCGACGAGCACCGCGACCTGCTTGCCCTGCTCGGCTGCCGCGATCAGCAGATCGACGAGCGGCGAGTTCGAGCCGATGCGGTACAGCGTCATCTTGATGGCGACCACCTGCGGGTCGTCGACGGCCGCCTTGACGAACGCTTCGACCGACGAGAACGAGTCGAACGGGTGGTGCACCAGCACGTCCTCCTCGCGGAGGTCGTCGAAGATCTCGGTGTAACCCGACCAGATCGACCGCGGCGAGAACGGCGTGTCCTTGAGGTGCGGCAGGTGCAGGCGCGTCAGCTGATGGAGGTCGTCCCAGTCCATCCGCTCACGGGTGCGTGCCACCACGTCCTCGTCGATCTCGAAGTTCTCGATGAGGATGTTCAGCACCCGGCGGGGCATCGCCTCGTCGACCTCGAGCAGGCACAGGGCGCCATAGCGCAGTTGCTTGAGGCTGCGGTCGACGGTCTCGAGCAGGTCGTCGGCTTCATCCTCCTGGATCACCATGTCGGTGTCGCGGATGATGCGGAACAGGTGCGCCGACTGCAGATCGGTGCCGGGAAACAGCTGCTGCAGGTTGGCGCGGACGATGTCCTCCAGGAACGCGAAGCTGACGCCGCGATGCGGCGAGAGTTCCGCCGGAATCGTCACGAATCGATCGAGGCCGGCGGGAATCTTGACGCGCGCGAACTTGGTGCGGCCGCTGTGCTTGACGACGACGGCGAAGTTGCGGCTGAGGTTCGAGATGTACGGGAACGGATGGCCGGGATCGAAGGCCAGCGGCGTCAGCACCGGAAGGATCTCGGCGCGGAAATACTGCGCGAGGTGCGCCTGGATCGCCTCGGTGTATTCGGCCGGCTCGAGGATGTGGACGCCTTCCTCGGCCAGCGCGGGGCGCAACTGGGTCCGCCAGCACGTGGTCAGCTCGGTCATCATGCGAGCCGCGCGTGACCGCGTCGCCATCAACTGCTGCTCGGTATTCAGGCCATCCGGGCTGACGTCTTCGATGCCGGCGCGATACTTCTTGAGGAGCGTCGCCACCCGCACCATGTAGAACTCGTCGAGGTTGGTGGCGACGATCGCGAGGAACTTGACGCGCTCCAGCAGCGGGTGCGCGGTGTCGAGCGCCTGGTCGAGCACGCGCTGGTTGAACTCCAGCCAGCTGAGCTCGCGATTGATGTAGAGCGCGGGATGCTCGAGGTTGGACGGGTCCAGCTGCGACCAGTCGGTGCGCGTCGCCGGCATCCGGATCCGACGCTTGCCACGGCCACGCCCGGGGCGTGCCGACGATGGGGAAGTGGCGTTCATGTGCTCCTGTGGGGCCCGCCTCGGGCCGATGATAACAAAGCGGGTTCACACGCGTGTGACGGCACCTCATGCAGATCACCCTCCTGCCACCGCTTCTTCCGACCGACGGCGTCACCTCAGTGCCGACGGGCTGGACGTCGCTCGTCCGCGGCGCCCGTGTCGTCGGCACCGTCGTGCGCACGGGAGCCGACGGTCACGGTCTGTTGTCGGTGGCGGGTCGCCAGGTCCCGGTAAGCGGGGGCTTGCCGTTTCCGGCCGGAACGCGTCTGCGACTCGAGGTCGTCGAGGCCGGACCGCAGCCGTTGCTCAGGCTGGTGACCGACAGCTCCGACTCCCCGGAACCGGCCCAGGCCGCGGACGCGGCCATCGGAACGGTGACCGTCGCACGCGGCACATACGGCCTCGCCGCTGCCGTCATGGCGGCGTCGGGCGGCGGGGAGGTGCCGGCCGCCGCTGCGGCTGTGGCGGTCTGGGTGCCCGTGCTCGTGGCGCGCGGGCTCATCAGTCCGGAACAGGCCGCAGCCCTCCTGGCGCGACTTGGTCCGCTGCCGGTGCCGGACGCGATGGATCAGGCCGGCCGGCAAGCGCTCGCGGACGCTCTCGAACGTCGCATCGGCGGCGGCGGGATGCTGCTCGACCGCCACATGGCGGACCTGCTGCGTCGTGCACGACCGCTGACGCCAGAGGCGCTCGCCGGAGATTTGCGGGTCCGCATCGCCTTTCTTGCCCGCGTGCTGGAGGGGACAGGCGACGACCTGGCGCCAGCACGTGCAGCCGTCGCCGCGATGCACGACGCCGTGCTCGGCGAGCAGGCGCGGTCGGCGGCGCACCTCGCCCGCGATGGCGCCCTCGACCTGCGACTCGATCTGCAGGTGGCGACCGATGCCGAGCCGCGCCAGTTGCGACTGCGCTTCGAGCGCGACGCCCCCGACGCCGATGAGGCCGGTGAGCCCGAGTGGTCGCGCGTCCGCTTCGACATCGAATTGGCGGGCCTCGGCCACGTCCAGGTAGCGCTGACGCGACGGCGCGACGGTCTGCGCACCGAGTTCGTCGTGGAACGCCCCGATGTCGCCGACGCCATCGACGCGGGGCTGGTCGACCTGACCACGAGCCTCGGACAGGCGGGCTTCTCGCAAGTGCTGTCGCGGGTGGTGGTCGATCCCGTGCGGGCCTGCGCGCCCGACGTGCTGCCGGCCCTGCCCGAGCCGCACGCCATCCTGGACGCCCGCGCATGACCGAGACGGCTCGTCGACGCGCGGCTGCCTTGCGCTACGTCGCCGGTGAGACGGCGGTGCCGGAGATCCTGGCCGCCGGCGAGGGCGCGGTGGCCGAGCGGATCATCGCGGTCGCGCGCGAACACGGCATCCCGATTCACGAGAACCGCCAGTTGGCTGGCCTCCTCACGCGTCTGCCGCCATCGTCAGCGCTGCCGCCGGAGCTCTATCGGGCCGTCGCGGAAGTGATTGCTTTCCTGTTGAGGCTCGAACAGACCGGCCGCCCGCCGACGGGTCCGAACGCAGAACGCCGGTGACCCGACGCGGCGTGCGTCGACGTCACCGGCGTGATTGTTTCGGATACCCGGGAGCGTCGAGCTGAAGCTCGACGCCTACGTCCGGGTAATCTCTCCCGGTACCCGGTACCCGGCACCCGGTACCCGGTCTTGACTACTTCGCGGCGATTGCCACGCTCTGCTTCATCGTGCCCCAGTGCACTTCGAGGTTCGAGCCGACGACGGCGACGACGAGCTGCTCGGCGGGCTTTGGCAGGGTGCCGGCCGTCATCGGGACGCGGCCGAGGTCTTCACCCTGCTTGTACTCGGTGCCCCACTGGCCCGTCTGCTTGTTCACGATCAGGTGCCAGCCCTTGGCCGACGGCAGCGTGTAGAGCGTGTAGGTGCCCGCCGGCACCGCGAGCGTGCCGATCTGCAGGTTCTTGTCGGTCTTCAGCGTCGTCGCCTCATCGGCGCCCGTGCGCCACACCTTGTCGGCCGGCGTCAGCGAGTCGAGGCCGCGACCCTTCAGGGAAGGACGGCCGTAGGTGATGGTGACCGTCGCCGCGCCGACCTTGTATTCCACGGTCTCGTGCGGGCTGCCGCCCTTGCCGGGCGTGGTGGAGACGACTTTCTGGGCGAGTGCCGCCGACGGGACGGCGAGGGTACAGAAACCGACCGCGAGGACCGCGGTGAGAACGAACAGGGCACGACGCATGTCAGGACCTCCGAATGAGTGAACGGCTCAGGTCCGCCGGAAGAGCGGACGGAATCCGACTCTTATACAGGAACACGGCAAGCCCGGCTTCGGTGGTCGCGTTCCGGCGTCATGGTCCCGCCTCCTGATTCCTGTGCTCCTGAGTCCCGGGCTCCTGACTCCTGCGTTCCTGTCTTCCTGTCAAAGAATCCGCATGCCCATCGCCGACGCGGCCAGCTCGGCGGCGAGGACGGCGGTCATGTTCTGCACGTCGAGCACGGGATTGACCTCGACGAGATCGAGGCCGAGGAGGGCACGGGTGTCGGCGAGCATCTCCATCACCATGTGCGCTTCGCGGTAGTTCAGGCCGCCGCGCACGGGGGTGCCGACACCGGGGGCGATGGCCGGATCGCAGACGTCGAGATCGAACGACACGTGAATGCCGGCGGTGCCGCTGGATGCCAGCGCGATGGCGTCCTCCATCACCGCCGCGGCCCCACGACGGTCGATGTCCTTCATCGTGAAGACGTGGACGCCGGAGGCGCGCACTTCCTCCTTCTCGCGCTCGTCGAGGTTGCGGATGCCCACCAGCACGGTGTGCTCGGGACGCACCTTCGGCTCCTCGCCGCCGATGAGCGCCAGTTCACGCGGGTCCTCGCCGAGCAGCGCCGCCAGCGGCATGCCGTGGACGTTACCGGACACGGTCGTCGCTGGCGTGTTCATGTCGGCGTGCGCGTCGATCCACAACAGGCCGATGGAACGACCGGCGCGACGGGCGTGCAGCGCCGTCGCCGCGACCGAGCCGGCGCCCAGGCTGTGATCGCCGCCGATGACGATGGGCAGGGCGCCGCGTCCGAGGCTGTCGATCGCCTCGGCGTACAGCGCGTCGCATACTGCGCGGATCTCGTCGACGTAGCGCTTCTTCGGATCGCCGGCGGCACGCGTTTCCGGCGTCGGCGTCACGATGTCGCCACGGTCGCAGACGGAGTGGCCGAGTGCGGCGAGGCGGTCCGCGATACCGGCGATGCGGACGGCAGACGGGCCCATGTCGACACCGCGCCGACCGCCGCCCAGGTCGAGCGGGACGCCGATCAGATCGAGCTGGGCCATCGCACTGCCTCGCGGACGATCAGCGCTTGAGGCTGACCGAGACGCCCTCGCTGCCGGGCGCCACAATCGACGTCAGGAGGTCGGGGCGCGTGTTGACGGTCTCGAGGAAGTCCTTCATGTCGGCGCCCTTGTTGATCACGTTGTGGGCGACCAGCACACCACCGCGCGTCAGCCGCGGGAAGGTCATCTCGAAGTACTTCTGGTAATCGGGCTTCCAGGCGTCCACGAACACGAAGTCGAAGGTGCCTGGCTCGGCGGGCACGGCCTTGAACGCGTCGCCGGCGACCACGGTGACCACGTCGGTGAGTCCGGCGGCGGCGATGTTGGCCTTCAGTTCCTGGGCGCGGCCCGGGTCGTATTCGATGGTGGTCAGCTTGCCGCCGGTTTCGCGCAGGCCCAGACCGAGCCAGATGGCGCTGTACCCGCTCGCGCCGCCGATCTCGATCGCCTTCTGGGTCTTGTTCAGCACGACGAGCAGACGCAGGAACCGTCCGTCTTCTTCCGACACCGCCAGCTGGCCCTTGTCGGCCTCCTTGATGCGGGTGAGTAACTGACTCAGCTCCGGCGTCAGCGTCGGCAGGCGGGCGGCATCCTCGGCGCTGCGGACACTGGTGTCGCCACTCGCCGTGGCCGCGGCCGGTGGCGAGGATGCAGCGCTCGTCGGCGGTGAGCCTCCGCAGGCAGAGGCGAGGAGCGCGGAGGTCAGGGCGAATGCAGCGAACCGGAAGTGACGAGTCATGCCGCGGGCAGTTTACCGTGCGCGCCAGGCTTCGAGGAGGCGCCGCACCGCATGGCGGCTGTCGCTGACGACGTCGGGGATGCCGACGGCCCTGAACCCGCTCCCGGCGACCGCGATGCCACCCAGGCCAGTCAGCACCTCGTCGATCGTGGCGACTCGGGACAGGTGACCGACCTCGTGCTGCGGACTGGTGGCCGGCCAGCGGACGACCCGGCTGAATCGCGGGCGCCCCGCGATACCAAAGCGTCGGGCCCAGGACGCATGCGCGTCCTCGATCAGCGCCTCGTCGGTCGAGTCGAGGACGCCCTCGTCGTAGGCGCCACCGTAGAAGCCACGGAGGAGGGTGAAGCCGGCCGGGGCGCGGCCCGCCCATTTGCCGGTCAGCCAGCTGGTGGCCAGCAGTCGCTCGCTGCCGTCCTTGGTCGACACGTAGCCACTGCCACGAAGCGGACGGGCGATGGCTGTTGAGTGGTACGCCGACAGGACGCCGGCGCTGGAGACGTAGCGAATGCCGGCGGCGAGATCGGCGACCTGCGGCGACAGCGGCCGCAGCCAGCCGGCGACGATGGGAGCGGGCGCCGCCAGCAGGAGCAGCTCGGAGTCGACGTCCGACCCTGAGCTGGTGGTGACTCGCCAGCCGGTAGGGGTATCGGCGACGGCGATCGCGCCGTCGCCGAGACGGACCACGCCGGCCCGCAGCTGTCGATGCATCTCGTCGACGAGCGTGATCATGCCGTCGCGGAAGCTGCGGAAGGCGCCGCCTTCGCGTGGCCGGCGGGATTGGGCACGAAGTGTGAGCAGGACGCTCCGCCCGGCCTGCTCCATGGCCACCAATTGCGGCACGACGGCCTGTGCGGAGAGTCGATCCAGGTCGCCGGCGTGAATGCCGCCGAGCAGCGGCTGCGCGATCCGACGCGCGAACTCGGCGCCGAACCGGCGACGGAAGAAGGCGCCAGCGCTCTCGTCGGCGTCGGCATGGGCGTCCGTGGCGAGCCGACGGGTGACGAGGGGCTCGAGGGCGGTCCGCAGTTTCCCTGCCGGCGACAGCAGCGTGG
>DATJTM010000404.1:0-4718 GCA_035503395.1 Luteitalea sp. | reverse complement strand
GGAAGGTACCGAAGCCCCAGCGGATACTATCGGCCCCTGAACCATTCGTGTTGTTGATGTTGACGTTCGAACCACCGACGGCGTTCGTCCAGCTGCTGGTGATGGTGTCGATGCTGACGACGTCAGCGTTCGCGATGCCGGCGCTCATGGCCACCATTGCTGCGGCCAGGAAAAGCTTCTTCATGTCCCCTCCGGAAGTTGTGCTCGCGTGATGTGGGCCCGCAGGATCCGAGCCCAACGCACGAGCCTGCACGGCGCTGAGCTGCAGACGCCATGCCATCGAGGCTTCCGGAGCAAAAACAATAAGGAATTTCCACGACCTCGACCCGCAGCTCGCGGTGAAACTCGTTGGGTGAAGGCTCGAGCGGAAGACCGGCCGTCGAGTTGTAAGAAGCTCCGACAGATAGTCGGCTCGGGCTCTCTCAAAGAAGGTGTCGGCCGCCATCGACGCGGACGACCTGACCTGTGACCCAGTCCTGCTCCAACACGCGCATCACCGTGTGCGTGATGACGTCTGGCCCGCCCCAGCGACCGAGCGGCGTCGACCGCATGACGGCTTCCTGCATCTCCGGCGTGCTGCCCGCTGCCGGCACGATCGGGCCAGGCGCCACGGCGTTCACCTGCACCCCGTTTGGCGCGAGTTCCAGTGCGAGCGCTTCGGTGAGGGCGACAACCCCGGCCTTGGCGACGTAGTAGGGGAGGTAGCCGGTGTAACGCGGGCGACCGCCCGCGGCGACCCAGTCACTGCACAACACGATGTGGCCAGACCCACGCACGCGCATGTGAAGGGCCGCCGCCCGTGCACAGTGAAAACTTGCATCGAGATCGATGGCGAGTTGGGTCCGCCAGGCGTCGGTGGTCAGTGCGCCGATCGGCACGCGCTCGAAGACCGACGCCAGACAGACGACCGCGTCCAGGCGTCCGCCCCACGCGATCACGCGGTCGATGAGCGCGGTGCAGGCGGCAGGTGAACGGAGATCCGCCTCGAACGTCGCGCCGCGGCCGCCGGCGTCATGCGCCCTGCCCACCGCGTCGTCGGCGGCGGCGGCCGACGCGCGATACGAAACCGCGATGCGGGCGCCGCGCGCACCGAGCGCGGTCGCCAGACTGGCGCCCATCCGGGCGCCGCCGGTGATGAGGACCACGGCCCCGTCGAAAGTCACGCGGTCGCCGGGATCGGGAAGTCGGATTCGATGCCGTCAGTCTACGCGGTTCAGGCGGCTTCGACCTTGGCGGTGCCGCCGATACGGCTGGGGCCCGCGGTCACGGACTTTGGCTTGGCACCGCGCGAGACGACCGCCGATCCGGCCAGGATGATCGCGATCGCACCGGCGATGCGCCAGCTGAGAGGCTCGTGCAGGAGCCACGTGCCGAGGAGCACGGCGACGACAGGGTTCACATACGGGTAGAGGGACACGATCGAGATCGGCAAGTGCGCCAGGGCATACGTGTAGGCGACAAAGCCGATCAGGCTACCGGCGAAGAACAGGTAGACGACGGCCGCGAAGGTCCGGCCCGTCCAGGACAGGTGTCCGAACTCGCCGGTGAGGCCTGAAACCGTGAGCAGGACGAGGCCGCCGGCGAGCATCTGGAACGCCGACGAGACCAGGGGGTCGATGTCGTGCAGACGCTTCTTCGAGATGGTCGAGCCGACAGCCCAGCCGATGCACGCCAGCTGCGTCGCGATCAGACCGGCGATCCATCTCCAGCCGGACGTGGCCGACAGCGCCTTCACCATGTCCGGCCACACCAGCAGCAGGATGCCGGAGAAGCCGACCAGCAACCCAGCGACGGTGCGACGGGTCAGTCGGTCGCCACCCGACGCCGCCGCGATGCCGACCATCCAGAAGGGCGTCGACGCGACCAGAACCGCCACCAGGCCGCTGGCCATGAACTGCTCGGCCCAGACGACCCCGCCATTGCCGAAGCCCAGCATGGTAAAGCCGACGAGCAGGAAGACGGGCGCACGGTTCCACGCGGGCCAGGGGCGGCCCATCGCCCGCAGCACCAGCGCGAGAACGGTGCCAGCCAACGTGAACCGGATGCCGCCGAGCAGAAACGGCGGCACAGTCTCCAACGCCACCTTGATGCCAAGGTAGGTTGTTCCCCAGAAAAAGCAGACGGCAAAGAATGCTACCCAAGCGAGCCGGCGGGTTCCCGCGCTCATGACACGACCTCTTCTTTCGTCACGGTGGCCTCTTCGGTCGTCGCGCTCTCCCCGAGTGGCAGCCGCGGGGTTTCCTTCACGGTCTCGAGAACGACGGTGGTGCGGGTGGACACGACGCCTGGAATCCGCCCAAGCCGTTGACGCAGTAGGGCTCCGAGGTGTTGAGCGTCGCGCGTGCGGACCTTGAGCAGATAGCAGTCCTCGCCAGCGACGTGATGTACCTCAAGCACCTCGGGCACGCCGGCGAGTCGGCCCCCCGCGGCCTCTTCCTGTTCGCCTGTGCCACTGACCCGGACCGCCACGAAGGCCAATTGACCTAAGCCTACGGCCCGCGGTGCCAGCAAACCGGCGTACCCACTGATGACCCCTCGCTGTTCGAGCTTGCGCAATCGTTCCATCACCGCCGAAGGCGCCAGCCCGACCGAACGCGCGAGGTCTGCCTGCGACGTGCGCGCGTTCTCCTGCAGCAGGCTGACGAGGTGTAGATCGATCGGGTCGAGTTGATGCGCGAGGGCAGGCACGTCCGGCATCGTACAACAGGAGACGCATTTAGCAGAACAAAGTTCTGTCATTCGCGTTCAATCTAGAACAATGTTCTGTCAGCAACGCTGCGATGAACGTAAGCCCCGGCAGTTCCCATCGCCGCTGCCATCTCGCCAACGACCTCTCTTGTGGCAGGTGGGTGATGCTAGACTCCGCCATTCTGGAGGTCACGATGAACACGCGTCGCGCGTTCCTGAGGCGCCTTGGTACGACGGGCACGACTCTGACTGCCGCACTCGCCGTCGACGGCCTCGCGCAGATGGCGCGAGCCTCGGAGCAAGCCCGCGGACGGACGCCCGCCGGCCTGGCCAGCGACGAAGACTTCTGGCGCGAGGTGCAGCTCGGCTTCACGCTCGACCGCACTGTCATCAACCTGAACAACGGCGGCGTGTGCCCGAGCCCGCGGGTCGTCCACGAAGCGTTCAAGCGCTACCTCGATCACGCGAACCAAGCACCCGTCTTCAACATGTGGCAGGAGCAGGAGCCCAACCTGGAGCGGGTGCGGGCGGGCCTGGCCCTGGATGCGGGATGTGACCCCGAGGAACTCGCGATCACACGCAACGCGAGCGAGGCGCTGCAGATCGCGCAGCTCGGCATCGACCTGAAGCCCGGCGACGAGGTCGTGACGACGACGCAGGACTATGGGCGGATGCTGGACACGTGGGAGCAGCGTGTTCGAAGAGATGAGATTGTGCTCACCAAGGTCAGCTTTCCGGTGCCGCCACCGTCGATGGCCGACCTGACGGCGCGGCTCGAGCGCGCCCTGTCACCGAAGACCAAGGTTCTGCACTTCTGCCACATCACCAACCTCACGGGACAAATCTTCCCCGTAGCGGACATCTGCAAGATCGCCCGTAATCGCGGCATCCAGACGATCGTCGACGGCGCTCACGCCTACGGACACTTTCCGTATGCCTTGCGTGAGTTGGGGTGCGATTACTACGGGACGAGCCTGCACAAGTGGCTCCTCGCGCCGATCGGCACCGGCTTCCTGTACGTGCGCAGGGAACGCATCGCCGACTTGTGGCCACTGACGCCAGCCAGTGCGTCGAAGGCCGGCGACATCCGGAAGTTCGAGGAGGTCGGCACCCATCCGGCCGCCAACCACAACGCGATCGCCGAGGCGCGCGTGTATCACCACACCATCGGTGGCGAACGGAAGATCGCCCGCCTGCGCTACCTGCGCGACCGCTGGATGCGACGGCTGTCCGAGCACCCGCGCGTGAAGATCCTCACCAGCTTCGATCCAGCGCAGAGCGGCGCCATCGGCAACCTCTCGACCCCAGGCATCGACCCCGCCCGCCTGGCCGCCCACCTCTACGAACGCCACCGCATCATCGTCACGCCCATCAAACACGCCGAGTTCGAAGGTATCCGGGTGACGCCGAACGTGTACACGACGCTCGACGAGGTCGACACGTTTGCGAATACGGTGGAGCGGATCCTCGAGAAGGGGCTGCCGGCGACGGCCTAGACGGTGGCGCAGGCGTGGGACGAGCCGAAGGGCGCACGGGACAACGGGCCCTGCCTGCTGACCCTGCACGACGGCGGTCGTCGTCCTGGCGGCAACGAACCGTCTCCGGCCCGTCGGCCTGCTGGTAGGGCATTACCGTCCGCCCGGGTACCCGGTACCCCGTACCCGGTACCCGGCTCGATCTGGATATTTCCCACCCTGCGCTATGCTTGCCGACGCCCAACCCAGGAGGATCGACATGAAGCAGGGATTCATGATGATGGCGCTCGCGTGCGGCATGCTCGCAGCAGCGTCGACGGCTCAGGCCCAGGATGCCAATCGCGTCACCGTCCGGGCGATGCTGGGTGGCGGTAACGAAGTGCCTGGCGTGAGCGCCGGTGCGCACGGCGAGGCGGTCGTCACCGTCGACCGCGCGGCTGGCACCATCGACTACGAAGTGAACATCTACAACCTGCCGACCGGTATCACCGCGTCGCACATCCACGCGGCGACGGCCGGCGTCAACGGCCCCATCGTCATCAACTTCCCGGTGGC
>DATJTM010000403.1:0-9696 GCA_035503395.1 Luteitalea sp. | reverse complement strand
CGTTCATCAGGCCGATGACGTTCAGCGCCCGTGCGATGCGGCGCGTGTAGTCCTTGATCGTCTCGAGATGCTTCTCGGCGACGAGGTACGTCGGCACGACGCAGGAGCTGTCACCCGAGTGGATGCCAGCTTCCTCGATGTGCTCCATCACGCCACCGATGATCACCCCGCCCTGGCCATCGGCCACGGCATCGACGTCCAGTTCGAAGGCGTCCTCGAGGAAGCGATCGATCAGGATCGGCCGCTCGGGCGACACGTCCACGGCGTTGGCCATGTAGTTGTCGAGCGTGCCGGCGTCATAGACGATGGCCATCGCGCGGCCACCGAGCACGTACGACGGGCGGACGACCACCGGATAGCCGATGCGTGAGGCGGCTTCGCGCGCTTCATCGCGGCTGGCCGCCATCCCGTTGGCCGGCTGCGGGATACCGAGGTCCCACAGCAGCTTCGAGAAACGCTCGCGATCCTCGGCGAGATCGATCGAGTCGGGCGTGGTGCCGATGATCGAGACGCCGGCTTCCTGCAGCGCCAGGGCCAGCTTCAGCGGCGTCTGACCACCGAACTGCACGACGCACGACACCTCACCACCGGCCGACTTCTCGCGCTCGATCACCGCAAGCACGTCCTCGAGCGTCAACGGCTCGAAGTACAGCCGATCGACCGTGTCGTAGTCGGTCGACACCGTCTCCGGGTTGCAGTTGACCATCACCGTCTCGTAGCCCTCGTCGCGGGCCGCGAAGGCGGCGTGGCAGCAGCAGTAGTCGAACTCGATGCCCTGGCCGATGCGGTTGGGACCGCTGCCGAGGATGACGACCTTCTTGCGCGGCGTCGGGTCGGCCTCGCACTCACGCTCGAACGTGCCGTACAGGTACGGCGTGAACGATTCGAACTCCGCGGCACACGTGTCGATGCGCTTGTACGCGTTGCGCAACCCGAGTTCGTCGCGGGTCTCGCGGACGGCGCCTTCGGTGACCTCGCACAGCTTCGCGACGTCGCGGTCGCCGAAGCCATTGCGCTTGAGCGTGCGCAGCAGATCTTCGGACATGTTGCGCAGGCCGATGTCGCGCGCCATCTTGCCGAGATCGACAAGCTCCTGGAACTGCTCGAGGAACCACGGGTCGATGTGGGTGAGCTCGTGCACCTGCTGCACCGTCCAGCCGCGCTCGAGGGCACGGAACACGGCCCACATGCGACGGTCGTTCGGAATCACCAGGGCCCGGCGCAGCGCCTCCACCTTCTCCTCGTCATCGTCGACCGGCTGGCCGAACAGCGACGATGCGCTGCTGCCCAGTTCGAGCGAACGAATCGCCTTGAGGAACGCTTCCTTGAAGGTGCGGCCGATGGCCATCGCCTCGCCTACCGACTTCATCTGCGTCGTGAGCGTGGCGTCGGCCTGCGGGAACTTCTCGAAGGCCCAGCGCGGGAACTTCACCACCACGTAGTCGATCGTCGGCTCGAACGACGCCGGCGTCACGCGCGTGATGTCGTTCGGGATCTCGTCGAGCGTGTAGCCGAGCGCGAGCTTCGCGGCGATCTTCGCGATCGGGAACCCGGTGGCCTTCGACGCGAGCGCCGAGCTGCGCGACACGCGCGGGTTCATCTCGATGACGATGTAGTCGCCGTTGGCCGGGTTGACGGCGAACTGGATGTTGCTGCCGCCGGTTTCGACGCCGACCCGACGGATGATGCGGCGGGCCGCATCGCGCAGGCGGTGGTACTCACGGTCGGAGAGCGTGATGGCCGGCGCAACGGTGATCGAGTCGCCGGTGTGGACGCCCATCGCGTCGACGTTCTCGATCGAGCAGATGACCACGAAGTTGTCGGCGTGGTCCCGCATCACCTCGAGCTCGTACTCCTTCCAGCCAATCACCGACTGCTCCACGAGGATCTCGTGGACCGGGCTCAGGCTGATGCCGCGCTCGCAGATCTCGCGGTACTCCTCGAGGTTGTAGGCGATGCCGCCCCCAACGCCGCCCATCGTGAACGACGGGCGGATGATGGCCGGGAACCCCACTTCCTCGATGCACTCGAGGGCCTGCTCGAGTGTGTGGACGACGGCCGAGGTCGGCACCGGGATGCCGATCTCCTTCATCGCCTCCTTGAACTTGAGGCGGTCCTCGGCCAGTTCAATCGCGTCGATCTGGGCGCCGATCAACTTGACGCTGTACTTCTCGAGGATGCCGGCCTTGGCGAGCGCGACGGCGAGATTGAGTGCCGTCTGGCCGCCAACGGTCGGCAGCAGCGCATCGGGCTTCTCGCGCGCGATCACCTGCTCGACCATGTCGACCGTGAGCGGCTCGACGTACGTACGGTCGGCCAGCTCCGGGTCGGTCATGATCGTCGCCGGGTTGCTGTTGATCAGGACGACTTCGAGGCCCTCGCTGCGGAGGGCCTTGCAGGCCTGGGTACCGGAATAGTCGAACTCGCAGGCCTGGCCGATGACGATCGGACCGGAACCGATGACGAGGACGCGGGAGATGTCGGTCCGTGGCATCTAGGCGCGCGCCTCCATGGCGTCGAGGAACTGGCGGAACAGGTAATCGGCGTCGTGCGGCCCGGGCGCCGCTTCCGGGTGGTACTGCACGCAGAAGATCGGGCGCGTGCGGTGCTTCAGGCCCTCGACGGTGTTGTCGTAGAGGTTGACGTGCGTCACCTCGACGTCGGACGGGATCGTCTCGGGGTCGACGGCGAAGCCATGGTTCTGCGAGGTGATCTCGACCGCTCCGGTGTCGAGGTGCTTGACCGGGTGGTTGGTGCCGCGGTGCCCGAACTTCAACTTGAAGGTCTTGGCGCCGAGCGCCTGGGCGAGCACCTGGTGGCCGAGGCAGATGCCGAAGACCGGCACGTTCGCGTCAGCCAGCGCTTTCGCGTTGTCGACCACGTAGGGCAGCGCGGCAGGGTCGCCGGGACCATTGCTGAAGAACACGCCGTCCGGGTTGTCCCTCATCAGGTCGGCCGCCGGCGTCGTCGCCGGATAGACGCGGACGTCGACGCCGTGCTCGGCGAAGCGGCGCAGGATGTTGTACTTCATCCCGAGGTCGTACGCGGCGACCTTGAGTCGACGGCCAGCGCGACGCTGTGGCTCGAGAATCAGGTCGCGCGCGACCGTGGCGCCGGGTTCGTCATTCGGCGTCCAGTCGAACGGCGCACTGCAGGTGACGTCCTTCACGAGGTCGGCCCCCGACATCTCGCGGGCCGCCCGCGCCTTCTCCACCAGTTCCTCGCCGCGCACCTGCGCACCGGTCGCGATCACGCCGCGCATCACGCCCGTCGACCGCAGCACGCGCGTCAGCGCCCGCGTGTCGATGTCGGCTATGGCGACGATGCCGTGCGAGGAGAGGTACTCCTTCAGCGTCATCTGCGAGCGCCAGTTGCTGGCGATGCGCGACTCCTCGCGCATCACGAAGCCGGCCACCTGCGGCCCGCGCGACTCCATGTCCTCCGGCGACACGCCGTAGTTGCCAATTAGCGGCGCCGTCATGGTGACGATCTGACCGGCATAGGAGGGATCGGTGAGCACCTCCTGATAGCCGGTCAGGCTGGTGTTGAAGACGACTTCGCCGCTGGTCTCGCCAGCGGCGCCGGCGGCCACGCCTTCGAAGACCTGGCCGTTCTCGAGTGCGAGTAACGCTTTCATTCCTGTTCCTGCTGCAGCGTGGCCTGGACGCGGGCGCGCGTCCCCGGTTGCACCTGCACCTGGCCTTCCCACGTGCGATAGCCGCGTGCCTCGATGCGCACCGTGTGCGCACCGGGCGACAACCCGGGGATGACCGCCGGCGTGCTGCCGTACGACCTGCCGTCGACCGTCAGCCGCGCCTGCGCGGGTGTCGACACGACGAAAAGACTGCCGGCGCGACCGTCGGCGGGCAGCGGACGGGCCGGTGCCGGTCCTGCCGCCACGGGCGGCGCGCTGCCAGCCGTCGCCGAGCCCGCCGGCGCTGCCGTCGACTCGGTCGACGCTGCGGCGGCGCCGGCGCCGCCCTGCGACATCGGCCGGGCCGACGCGTCGGCAGGCGAGGACGCACTGCCGCTGCGCACCAGATCCACCGTCAGCGACGCCACCGGCTGCGACGGCAACAGCGCGACCTCGCGCTCGACCGTCTCGAATCCGGGCCGCGAGATCGACACGACGTACGACCCGAACGGCAGGTCACGCAGCACCACCGGCGTCTCGCCCTGCGAGCGGCCGTTGACGCGCACTTCCCCGGACGGCGACGAGCGGATCAGCGCGCGGCCCGTGCCCGTCGCGGGCTCCGGTGCGGGCGTCGTCTCGGCGGCCGCACGCGCGCCAGCCGGCGCCGTTGCGGAGTCACGAGGCGCCGCCGTCGCGGGCGCGCGTGGCGTCGGCGCGCGACCAGCGCTGCCGACCGGCGCCTGCGGCACGATCGGCCGTTCCGAGGGTCTCGCGGGCGACGCGGCCTTCGGCGTGGCGACGCCCTTCGTCGTTTCGCCCGGGGCCACCGAATCGTCCGGCGACGCATCGGCCGGGCCGGTCGCATCCTGCGCCGACGTGTCGGCCGTGTTACCTGCGGCCGTCGTCACCGGCGCCGGCGACCGGAGGCTGCGCCAGGTGCCGTACCCAATCGCGAGCAGAATCAGCGCGACCAGCGCCAGCACCAGCGGCCCGCGGCTCGAGGACTCTTCGGGAACGGGATCCCATGAACGCGCCGGCGATGTCACCGTCGGTGCATGGTCGTCATCGTCGAGGACCCAGCGCGGCGCATCGGCCCCGGCATCGTCTACCGCCGCCCCCGCGGCGCTGTGCGACACCACGTCCTCGCTCGGCACCGTCACGATCAGCGGCGCGATCGGTTCCACGTGATCGACGCCATCGTCGGGCACGGCCGCTACCAGCCACTCCTGCTCGGCGTCCGGCTCGTCGGGCGGCGGCGTCTGACCGTCTGCGACCACCGCGGCCGTCTCGACGAGCTGACTCTCGACGGTGGCGCCGTCTTCCTCGGGAAACAGCGAGAGCGCGCTCTGTGCGGTCTCGGGCACCTCGAGTTCCTGCACCTCGATCTCGCGTCCCGCGTCGGCCGCAGCACCCGGAGCCGCCAGAATCACGCCCTCGCGGGCAAAGCGCGACAGCGCACCTTCTTCGCCTGCCACGGTACCGGCCAGATCGTCGAGCCACGCCTCGAGCGAGGGGTAGCGCTGTTCCGGATCGGGATGCAGGGCGCGCACGAAGACGTCGTGGAGCCGCGCATCCTCGGTCGGGGTCTCGGCCAGCGTCCAGCGGTCGAAGGCCGGAATGGTGCCGGCGATCAGGCGACGCCCCGACAGAGCATCGAGGGCCAGCATGGCGAGGGAATACTGGTCGGCCCGCGCGTCCCACCCACGTCCGGATGCGCGTTCCGGCGCCGTGTACGGCACCCGGACGGGCGCCTGCAGCTTCAGGTGCTCGAGTGCGGGGGCCAGGCCCATCCCGGTGAGGAGCCCACCCTCGTCACCGACCAGCACGTCCTTCGGGTGAATCGCGCCGTGCCACACACCGGCCTCGTGGGCGGCCTGGACGCCGGCCACCACGCCGCGCAGCCACGACAAGGTCGCCTCGAGCGACTGCCGGCCGCCGTGCAGCCGGGCTTCGACGCTCGGGGCACTCACGACGGGCGACGCCAGGTACACCCCTTCGTCGCTGACGCCGATGTCGGTGATCGGGAGCAGGCCGGGGTGCAGCGGGAGTGAATCGCGAACGTGTTCGAGGACGCCGACCAGCGCCGCGGCATCACCGCCGACGTCGGTGATCAGCTTGAGGACCTGGAGCCGACCCCGCTCGTCCTCGACGAGCAACCGCGGCCCCACCGTACCGGACGCCAGGGCGCGTCGGACGCGGAACGGTCCGACTTCCTCGGGCGGCTGGAAGAGAGGCGAGGGGTCGTTGGTCAGGGCAGGGATTCTCCTGCGCGGAGGCGCGCGCGGGCAGACGTGTCGACAGTATAGCAAGCCGTCCCGGAAGGACACGGACGCGCCTTGACAGTGCTGGGGCGCTTTGCCACAGTGACCTCCTGTGCGCTCTGACTCGACTACGCAGGCGGCTCAGCCTCAGGGCATCGACCTGCGCCAGTGGTCGGGGTCGCGTCTGAGCCTCGACTACACCTTCGACTACCAGCGCCTCGCCCGCTTCTACGCCGGCAACCCGGCCGATGCCGACGCGTGGCGCACCACGATCGCCCGTGCCCAGGCGCATCCGCGGCAGCGTGAGCAGATGGTTGCGCTGCTCCAGGCGCAGCTGCGTGAGCGCGGGGCGCCGGAGCAGGCCCAGGCCGCGGCCGCCAAGCTGGCCGATCCGCAGACCGTGGCCATCGTCACCGGGCAGCAGGCCGGGCTGTTCGGCGGTCCCCTCTACACCCTGATGAAGGGCCTGACGGCCGCCAAGCTCGCCGCCGACATCGAGGCGCAGTACGGCGTGCCCTGCGTGACCGTCTTCTGGAACCACGCCGAGGACCACGACTGGGACGAGGTGGCGTCGGCCTGGGTGCTCGACAGCGACGATCAAGCGCGCAGCGTCACGCTCGAGGGCGTCGCGGGCGACGGCAACGTCCCGGTTGGCCAGGTCCGCCTGAGCGACGACATCGTCCGCGTGCTCGACGAGGTGGCCGCGCTGCTGCCGCGCACCGAGTTCACCGACGATGTGCTGCAGCAGCTGCGGCGGTGTTACACGCCCGGCGCCGGCATGGCCGCGGCGTTCGGGCAACTCCTCGACTTCCTGCTCGGACCGCTTGGCGTGGTGGTCTTCGACGGCAGCGATCCGGCCGCCAAGCCGCTCGCGGCGCCGCTGTTCCAGCGCGTCCTCGCCGACCCGGCCCGCACCAGCCAGCTCGCCACCGAGGCCGGCGAGGCACTGACCGCGGCCGGGTACCACGCCCAGGTCGTGCCGCAGCCCGACGCCACGGCCTTGTTCCTCATGAATGGCACGCGCGCGCCCATCAAGATGCGCGACGGGCAGTTCACGGTCGGCGACGACGCGTTCCCGGCCGACACGCTGGTGGCCGAAACCACGACGCATCCGGAACGCTTCAGCCCGAACGTGCTGCTGCGCGCCGTGGTGCAGGACACGCTCTTCCCCACCATCGCTTACGTGGCCGGACCGTCGGAGCTCGCCTACCTCGGGCAGCTCAAGGACGTGTACGCGTTCCACGACACGCCGATGCCGCTGATCGTGCCGCGCGCCAGCGGGACGATTCTCGATTCGGCCTCGTCGCGGTTCCTGAGCAAGACGTCGCTCGAACTGCGTTCGCTGCAGGCCCAGGACGAACTGGTGCTGAACCAGTTCCTCGAAGCGCAGCTGCCGCCCGCCGTCGAACAGGCGTTCGCCGACATCGAACGGTCGCTGGACGAGCGTCTGGGCGCCTTGCTGGCGGCGGTGCCGGCCGTCGACCCGACCCTGGACGGCGCCGTCAAGTCGAGCCAGGGACGCATCGCGCACGAGCTGCGCGGTCTCCACGGCAAGATCATCCAGGCGGCCAAGCGGCGGCACGAGACGCTGCGTCGTCAGTTCGTGCACGCCCAGCACCTCGCCTTCCCCGCGGGCCAGCCGCAGGAGCGGGTGATCTGCCTGGCGTGGTACATGAATCGCTTCGGGCCCGCCCTCGTGCCGAGGCTCTACGAATGCCTGCCCCTCGAGGGCGGCAAGCACTGGCTGCTCCAGCTCTGACCCACACCACAGGGTGGCTGCTTCCCGTCGTCGTCCCCGTCGCCGCTGGCTGAAACTGGCCGCGGCCCTGCTGATCGGGCCCATGCTCGTATTGGCAGTGGTCTTCGTCTACCTGTATCGGAGCGTGGCGCTCGAGGTCGACGGACGATTGTCGGGACTGAACGACCGCGTCGCGCCGAAGGTCTACGCGCGGCCGTTCGTCCTGAGGTCGGGGCAGTCGCTCACCGTAGACGAGCTCGACGAGCGACTCGACGACCTGGGCTACACGCGACGTGAACGCGCGTCGTCGCCCGGCGAGTTCGACGTGGCCGGCGACGATGTGCGACTCATCCCGCGGGGTGGCACGGCACCGGGGCAGGTCGTGCAGGTGCGCCTCGTGCGCAACGCCGCCGCGCGGACGGCTCACGTCTCTCGCCTGCACGTGCAGCGCGGTGGTGTCGTCGATCAGGTGCAGCTCGAAAGTCCGCTCCTCACGGCCGTCGCGGCCGGTGGACGCGGCCGCCAGCGTCAGGTGCCACTCACCCAGCTGCCGCCGATGGTCGTGCAGGCCGTGCTCGCCATCGAGGACCGCCGGTTCTACTCGCATCCCGGCGTCGACCTGATCCGCACGACGGGTGCGCTCGTCACCAACCTGCGCGGCGACAAGCCCTATCTGGTCGGCGGATCGACGCTCACCCAGCAGCTGGTGAAGAACTCGTTCCTGACGCCCGAGAAGACCTACACGCGCAAGGTCCGCGAGCAGGTGATGTCGATCGTCCTCGAGCGACGCCTGACCAAGGATCAGATCCTCGAGCTGTACCTGAACGACGTGTACCTGGGACAGCGCGGATCGTTTGCCGTGCACGGCATGGCCGAAGGCGCCCACCTCTTCTTCGGCAAGGACATCAGCAACGTGTCGCTGGCCGAGGCCGCGATGCTGGCCGGCATCATCCAGTCGCCGGCCGCTCACTCGCCGACCCGCAATCCGGTGCGCGCGAAGGAACGCCGCAACGTCGTCCTCGCGGCGATGGCCGAGGCCGGCTACGTCACCGCCGAGGCTGCGGCGAAGGCCTCGCAGGAGCCACTGAAGACCGCGGCCGGCGGCGTCGACGCCGAAGCGCCGTACTTCGTCGACTACGTGACCCAACTGGTAAGTGAGCAGGTACCGATGCGGGCCTCGTCCACCCGGGTTGCGGTGCACACGACGCTCGATCTGCACCTGCAGCGACTGGCCCAGGACGTCGTCTCGGCGGGCGTGACCGACATCGAGACCCGCTTCGCGAAGCGACGTCAGCGACGGGCACCGCTGCAGGCGGCGCTCGTCGCCATCGATCCGCGGAGCGGCGAAATCCTGGCGATGGTCGGCGGTCGCTCGTATCACCGGTCGCAGTACAACCGCGCCACGTCCGCGAAACGACAGCCCGGATCGACGTTCAAGCCGTTCGTCTTCCTGGCCGCTTTCGATCTGGCGTTGCGTGAAGGCCGCACCGACCTCACGCCGGCGACGCTGGTGGCCGACGAACCGGCGACGTTCTTCTTCAACGCCCAGGAGTGGGCCCCGCGCAACTACGACGGCGAATACGACGGCCCGATCACGGCGCGGCGGGCGCTGGCGCGTTCGCGCAACCTCGCCACGATCCAGATGGCCGAGCTGACCGGCTACTCGCAGATTGCGTCGCTGTGGCGGCACGTCAAGCCCGGCTTCCAGGCGCAGGCCTACCCGTCGATTACGCTCGGCGTCTTCGAGGCCACGCCGCTCGACATGGCCGAGGCCTACACCGTGTTCCCGAACCTCGGTGAGGTGCGTCCGCTGCGCGCGGTCTCGCGCATCGAACTCGACAGCCAGGCGCAGTCGCTGCCCGACATGGGCAAGGCGCGCCAGGTGGCGCAGCCGGCGCCGACCTTCCTCGTCACCAACATGATGCGCAGCGTGATCAACGAAGGCACCGGCGCGAGCGCGCGGTCGACGGGCTTCCTGCTCGACGCGGCCGGCAAGTCCGGGACGACGAACGACCTGCGCGATGCGTGGTTCGTGGGCTTCACACCGGAGCTGATGACGGTGG
>DATJTM010000402.1:0-7181 GCA_035503395.1 Luteitalea sp. | reverse complement strand
CGGCGCGGCCCCAACCCACCCCCCGTAACGCCGAGCTGCTCGAGAAGTTCGAGTCCCTCACCCCCGACATCGAGCCGCGGAAGTTCACCGATCTCATCTCGGTGCCCGATCTGCTCATGGGCGTCGAGGACCGTCGGTTCCAGCAGACGACGCCGATTCAGAGCGCCGTCTTCGACACGATCGTCGCCGGACACGACCTGGTGGCCTGCGCCGAAACCGGCACCGGCAAGACCGCCGCATTCCTGCTGCCGCTGATGCAGCGGCTGCTCCAGAGCGATGCGGAGCGCGAAGGCTCGGCTCGCATCCTCGTGCTCGCCCCGACGCGCGAGCTCGCGGTGCAGATCGAAGACGATGTCCAGGGCTTCGGCTATCACACGTCGATGCGCTGCGCGGCCGTCTTCGGCGGCGTCGGCATGGACATGCAGGAGCAGGCCCTCAAGGCCGGCGTCGACATCGTCGTCGCCACGCCGGGCCGGCTGATGGACCACCTGCGAGCCGGCATCGCGAAGTTCCCGGGCCTGCAGGTCCTCGTCCTCGACGAGGCCGACCGCATGCTCGACATGGGCTTCTGGCCCGACGTCAAGTTCATCGTCTCGCAGCTGCCTGCCGACAAGCCCCGCCAGACGCTGCTCTTCTCGGCGACGATGCCGGAAGAGATCATGGGCTTCGCGTTGGAGATCATGCAGTCGCCGAAGCTGGTGCAGCTCGGCGTCCGCAATGCGCCGGCCGCGACCATCACCCACAAGGCCGAACTGCTCGGGCGTCACGAGAAGACCGCGTGGCTGGTGCGTCTCCTGCGGCGCGCGCCGGGCACGACGCTCGTGTTCTCGGCCACCAAGCGCGGGGCCGATCGGCTCGCGCGCGAACTCCAGTCGTCGGGCATCCGGGCCGCGGCGCTGCACGCAGATCGCACGCAGGCCGACCGCCTGCGCGCCGTCGAAGGCTTCAAGTCGGGCACGCATCGCGTGCTGGTGGCGACCGACATCGCCGCCCGCGGCCTCGACATCGACGCGATCGAAACCGTGGTGAACTTCGAGGTCCCCTTCAACAAGGAGACCTACGTGCACCGCGTCGGCCGGGCCGGCCGCGCCGGTTCCACCGGCACCGCCATCACGCTGGTGTCGCCGGACGAACGCGGCGACATGGAAGACATCGCGCACGCATTCGGCCTGGTGCTGTTCGAGGATGCGCACGCCGAACTCGTCGAAGCCGGCGAGGTGCCTGCCGATCCATCCGCCCCGGCGGCCGACGGCGGTGACGCGAGCGCGCCTGCCGAGCGCCCACGTCGCACTCGCAAGCGCAGCCCGCGGAAACCGCGTGTCGCCGATGCAGCCGAGGCGACGGCTGCGACTCCCGCTGCTACCGAGGCGGAGGCCGCCACGCCCGTTGCCGAACCGGGCGACACGACCGACGGTGCGAACGAGGCTGCCGACGGCGAAGGGGCGGCCAGGAAGCGCCGGCGTCGCCGTCGCCGTCGTGGTCCCAAGAGCGAGGACGGCACCGCCGACGTCGCTGCTGACGCGAGCGACACCGGTAGCGCGGACGACGATCAGGCGCCTTCGGATCCGTCCAGCAACGAAAGCTGAGCGTCGTCGGCCCACGCGACCTCGTCGCCGACACTGAGCCGACCGCCAGCCACGACTTCCCCATACAGTCCGCCCCCGAGGTCTTCGCGCATCGCCGCGCGAAGCCCCGGCACGGCCTCGTCCATGCGCTCGCAGGGACGCGTCTCGCCCTTGATGCGGATGCGCGTCGTCCCGAGACAGAGGATGCTTCCACGCCGCAGCGGCAGCTCGAGCCCGGCCACCAGCACGTTGGCCCGACGGACGACCGGGTCGGGAGCCGTGCCGATCTGATCGGCCAGGCGCGCCCAACGCTCGGCGCTGAGGATGGTCACCTGCCGGGCGCCCTTGCGGTCGGCGCTCCCTTGGACGCCCTCGCCCTCGACCAACGTCACCTCGGTCGCCTCGTCCATCCGGCCGCGGTGGTTCCGCTTGATCCACAACTGCGCGACCCTGCCCTTCGTGTTCGTCATCGGCGTGTTACGCTCCGGCCAGATCCTGCCATGATGCGTACCCTCTTCACGGTCTGCGTCGCTGCCCTCCTGACGGCCTCGGCGCTCGACGGCCAGTCACCCGCCCCATTCGTCGTCGCCCATCGCGGGGCCTCCGCCTACGCGCCTGAACACACGCTCGACGCGTATCGCCTGGCGCTGGAGCAGAAGGCCGAATACGTCGAGCAGGACCTCGGGCTCACGCGCGATGGTGTGCTCGTGTGCCTGCACGACCTCTCGCTCGAGCGGACGACCGATGTCGAAGAGCGCTTTCCAGATCGCGCGACGGTCGTGACCGAGCGCGGTGCATCGGTGAAGCGCTGGTTCGTCGACGACTTCACGCTCGCCGAGATCAAGCAGCTCGACGCCGGCAGCTGGTTCGACAAGAAGTTCGCCGGTGCACGCGTGGCGACGTTCCAGGAAGCGATCGATCTGGTCAAGGGCAAGGCGGGCATCTTCCCGGAATTGAAGGGACCGGAACGGCTGCGCGCCAAGGGCCTCAGCTTGGAGGATGCGGTCGTGAAGGCGCTCGAAGCCAACGGGCTGGTCGGGCAGATCGTGCACGGGCGTCCGGCTGTGCACCTGCAGTCGTTCGAGGAACAGAGCCTCCGCACCCTGGCGACGCGGCTGCCGTCGGTGCCGCGCACGTTCCTGATCGGCACGCCACCGGCAGCGCGGCGATGGCTCACGGCCGAGGGCCTCACCGAGATGAAGGCGTTCGCCACGGGCGTCGGCCCGATGCGCCCGCTCGTCGACGCGCGCCCCGAACTGGTGCGCGAAGCCCACGCTGCCGGCCTGACCGTCGTGCCGTGGACGTTCCGTGCCAGGCGGGACGTCGCAGCCGAGGCCAGTACGGCGACGGCGGACATGCGGCGCTTCGTGGCCACCTACGGCGTCGACGGCCTCTTTACCGACAATCCTGACCTGTTCCCGCGCCCGGCATCCCGCTGAGTGGACCTTACTGCGGCCCTCCCCGAGCGCCGGCTCATCGCCGTCGCCGTCGGGGAGGGTTCGGCGGGAAGGTCGCCCGCAACCAGAACAGCAGCCGGCCCAGGGCCCACGCGACGACCATCAGGACGGCCACCGCGACCAGGATCACGATCAGGACGCGGCTCATGCGGGAGTACGCCTCGCCATCGCTCGATATTAGAATGCTGGGATTGCCCACGCCGCGCCGACGCGCCGCTGGGGCCCTTCCGGAGCGAGGCGCGGCACGCACGTGGAGTATCTGATTCGCCATTACACGCTCGAGCAGGGCGCCCTCGAAATCGAGTACATCGAGGAGTTCTTCGGCGAGTTCGCGCGGCGCAAGACGTCGGCCGAAATCACCGGCCGGCTGGCCGATCGCGAGCACCTGATCGTCATGGCGGTGGCGGCCCTCCCCGACGATCCGGGTTCGCTGGTGCCGGTGGCCTACAAGGTGTGCCACGAGCTCTTCGCGAACGAGTCCGACCCCCGCCTCGCCGATCTCGCGGCCCAGATCGAGGATGTGGTGCGCTTCGACGACCGGCGGGTGCTCTACAGCTGGATCGGCGGGACGCGCGTCGACTGGCGCGGCCAGGGCCAGTTCCGCGCGCTGACCGAGGAACAGGAAGCGTGGGCGGTCGGCGCCGGGTTCGACGAGGTCGTCGTCAAGACCAAGAACCGGCACTACGAGATGCGCGGCACGTTGTCCAACCTGCACTTCAACGTCGTCAAGTACGTGCAGAATCCGATCGAGAATCTCGAGTCGAAGGTGTTCCTCAGCAAGCAGCTCGGGCCGCACGTGCTCGATCTGCACCGCAGCGCGCGCACGCGCCTCGAGGACGGTCGACGCTAGAGGCCTGACATGGTGGAGACCTGGCGTCCCGAGCGGCGACGTACCCCGCGACACCCGGTGTCGTTCCCGCTGCACGCACGCGTCGGCGATGGCGTCGGCGACGTGCTGCCGGTGCGGGGCCTGAGCATCACCGGCCTCGTGGTCGAATCACCGGAAGCGCTGCCGGCCGGACGGCTGCTCTCCTTCACGCTCGAACCCGACGATCGCCTGGAGGCCATCGGTCCAGTCGACGGCCGTGTCGTCCACAGCCGACTGGTGCTGCCGGTCCGGGCTGGTGGCGTCTCGACCTACGTCGCGGGGATCGCGTTCGACCCGCTGCCTGCCGTCGTGTCGAGCCGCATCGAGGAGCTGCTGGCCTCGGTCGAGGACCCGGCCGCGGGTCATCATTCGTAAGCCTTTCATGACCATCACTCGTCTTCATCGCACGGTTGGCGTCACGGTGGGCCACGTCCAGGTCGGCGGCGGTGCGCCAGTGGTCGTGCAGTCGATGACCAGCACCGATACGGCCGACATCGGCAAGACCGTCGACCAGATCGAGGCATTGGCGACGGCCGGATCCGAGCTGGTGCGGATCACCGTCAACGTGCCGGAGGCCGCCGCGGCGGTGCCCGAGATCAAGCGGCGCCTGCTCGATCGCGGCTGCGACGTGCCGATCGTCGGCGACTTCCACTACAACGGCCACCTGCTGCTCACGCGGTACCCCGATTGTGCCGCGGCGTTGGCCAAGTACCGGATCAATCCGGGCAATGTCGGCACCGGCGCGAGGCGCGACGAGCAGTTCGCGATCATCTGCGCGGTGGCGCGCGATCACGGCAAGCCGGTGCGCATCGGCGTCAACGGCGGCTCGCTGAACCAGGAACTGGTGATGCGCCGCATGCAGGAGAACACCGACGGGCAGCTCGGGCGCTCCTCCGACGACATCATCAACGACTGCATGATCGAGTCGGCGGTGACCTCCACCGAGCTGGCGCTCGAGGCCGGCCTGCGCGAGGACCAGATCATCATCTCGTGCAAGGTGTCGCGCCCCCTGCACCTGATTGAGGTTTACCGGCGCCTCTCGAAGGCGACGCGCCAGCCGCTGCATCTCGGCCTGACCGAGGCCGGGATGGGCATCAAGGGACTCGTATGGTCCTCGTCGGCAATGGGCGTGCTGCTAAACGACGGGATCGGCGACACCATCCGCGTGTCGCTCACGCCGCGTCCGGGTGGTGATCGCTGCGAAGAGGTCTATGCGGCCTGCGAACTGCTGCAGGCGCTCGGACTGCGCGCCTTCAGCCCGAGCGTCACCGCCTGCCCCGGCTGCGGTCGCACGACGAGCACGACCTTCCAGGAACTCGCCGAGCGCATCCAGGGCTACATCCGCGACCGGATGCCGGCCTGGAAGCAGGAACACGAAGGCGTGGAAACGATGACCCTCGCGGTGATGGGCTGCGTCGTCAACGGCCCCGGCGAGTCGAAGGCCGCCAACATCGGCATCTCGCTGCCCGGGACCGGCGAGTCACCGAACTGCCCGGTGTTCATCGACGGCCGCCACGCGCTCACGCTGCGCGGCACGTACGAGGAGCTCGCCGTGGCGTTCCAGCAACTGGTCGAGGACTACGTGGCGGCGCGCTACCCGCGCCTCGCCACGGTCGCGGCCGGCGTCAGCCCTTCCGCCTGATCCGCGCGTCGACGAACGACTTCACGCTGACCACGACGTAGACCAGCAGGATGACCGCCATGCTGGCCCGCGCGATCAGCGCCGGGCGCCGCGGCACCGCCGCGCCGTTCAGCAGGTCGGGGATGCGCAGCAGCGCCGACGCCGTGCCGATGAAGCCGATGAGCGCAATCAGCACCGCCGCATGCATCGCGTGCTTGCGGGCCGCCTCGTTGCGCACCGCCACCAGGCCGCACACGGCCAGCAGGGCGCCGATGACCGACGGAATGAACGCCGTGACGCTCGCACCGCCCGTCATCACATAGCTCGCGACCCCGAACACCACCAGCAGGATTCCGATTCGTACCGTGAAACTCGCCACGCAGGGATGCTAACGCATACGGGAACCGGGAACCGGGATACGGGATACGGGAACCGCGCGCGTAGCGGCCGGACTTCGTCCGGCCGACAGGCGTCACTGACCGTCGGACAAAGTCCGACGGCTACTCCGCGTCATGGGAATCCGTAGCCGTCGATTCCGTGAGCCCCGACGCCGTAGCCGTCGAACTTGAGTTCGACGGTCAGTGATCTGCGCGTCGAGCTGAAGCTCGACGCCTACGAGGCGGTGGGAAAGGTGCCGTTCTCCCGTTTCCCGTTTCCCCGGGCTTCGTGCGTCGTTCGTCGTGTCTGGGTGTCGTTCGTGGTTCCTACGGCAGCGGCATCGCAAGGGCGTTGGTGCCGGAGGCCCACGGCGTGGTCGGCGTGCTGCTGTAGGAGGCGCGCTCGACGACGAGCGGCGCGCTGCCGCTGACGCTCTCCACCAGTACGCTGAAGCGGGTGTTGCGGACCTCCGGGAAGGCGGCGGCCACGTCCATCGAGAAGCGGCCATTGGCAGTAACCACGTCGGTGACGATGCGTGACGCCCCGGATTCGGGGAGCAGCGTGAAGCGCACCTGCGCGGGCTGCTCGCCGGTGTTGGCCACCAGCACGTACGTGCTGGCGTCACCCGCACCGCCGGCTTCTGCATCGGCGACGAGCCAGCGGCTCGCCGTCGACGTGGCACCGCGGCTGTTGTGCGACTCGACCCACTCACCGCTCGGCGTCGCCCGCCACCACATCGAGCGCTCCACCACCACCGGCGTCGGCGTCACGCTCTCGACCACCACCGAGACTTCCGCGTTGGCCAGTTCCGGCGCCGCCTCGTCGACCCAGAGCGTCAGCCGGCTGAGCGCCGGCGCCACGTGCGTCTGGACGATTGGCGCCTGCCCCGCCCGCAGGAAGCTGACCGTCAGCGTCGCCGGGCTCGCATTCGGGTTGGCAATCAACACGAACTCGTCGAAGGTGCCGCCCGTCGCGCCTTCGGCCAGGAACCACCGCATCGCCGGCGCCTCGACCGCCGCGCTGTTGTGGCCCGCCGCAAACGTCTCGGTCGCGCTGTGGCGGTACATCGACCGCTCCACCACCACCGGCACGCCGTTCAGCGAGGTCAAGGTCGCCGACATCTCCGCCGCTTCCAGCTTCGGGTCGTCCTTGTTCACCCAGATGTTGGTCCGCGAGAGGGGCGCCACCGGGTGCACTTTCTCGATCCGCTCGCCCGTCGCCAGCAGGTACTGCACCTTGACCTGCGCGGCCTCCGTCGTCGGGTTCTGCAGCAGGTAGAAGGTGTTGAAGCC